>JARIAP010000119.1 GCA_029257755.1 Helicobacter sp. | reverse complement strand
AATAATTTATGGGGTAGCAAAGCTTTCTTTAAGTGTAGTATTGCTTATATAAAATATAGTCAAGAAAAATTGATACAAAATGTTGTAAGTGGTAAATGTGATGGTATAGTTGCTATAAAAGAATTAGGTAGTAATGGGTTTGGGTATGATTGTATGTTTTATATAGACTTTAGCCTAGATGAAATGCAAAACATAGACTTTACAATGCAAGATTCTAATAAGACAAGCAATTATTTGAAGTCTTTAAAGCATTCATTTGCTACATTATCTCTAAATAAAAAGTCTCTTATTTCACACAGATATAAAGCTATTAAAGAATTTGAGAAATATTGTTATGCTAGTTTATAATTATATATAGAATCTAAAAATAAAGATTCTATTATTATGATAGATAAATATATTTTATATCGACAATAAATATGAAGTTTTATTTTTGATATTTTAAGATTAAATATATTTTATAATACTTACAATACATATTCAAGTTATATGTTCAACTAATTATAAATATACTTTCATCACCACAGATATTACGCACTTTAAGGCGCAATGGCTTTTTATCACAAGTGATTTTGCTATCCCAAAATTCTTTTGTTTTCACCCCATTTTTAATGACAAAAGAGTTTTTATTAATTTTAATCTCACTGCTACTTACCCAAGCACCATTTTTATTTTTACAATCAAGACTAAGATATTCTATACATTCTAGACCATTTTCACTTAAAAGTATAGGTTTATAGGTTTTAGCATTTTTAAGCGTTTGCAGCCTCCTTTTTTCATTATAAGCATCAATTTTTTGCCTTACTTTATCGCTTATAAATTTTGTAATGGTAAGTTCATAAGCATTATTATTGTTTTTTATTTCATAGTCTATATAGTCTTTATCGACTACCTCTACTAGAATCTCGCTTAATGGTTTGAATTCTATCATATCTTTTTTTACAAATTTATGTTCTTTTATCAAATCATCTATTTCTTTTTTATCTATATTTATATAATAAATATAGATCTTATTTATATTGCTATCTACAAGCGGGGCTATAGCATAATTTAAAAGCTCCATAAAATAAGGTATATCTAGCACTTTATGATTTGAATCAAGTAGATTAGGAATATGCACAGGGATACTTCCTAGCATTGGGTGAAGAATTTGCCCTATAAAATATTTTTTATCAAATTCATCACTATAGCAAAGTCCGGGTATTAAATCGGGAATCTTATCCATAGTTTGCACAGGATTTCTAAAAAGCTCTATACCATCTTGCACTTGTAAAATATCAAAACTAGCATTGAGTTCTTTTAGTCTATCCCTTGTTGTTTGAATGGAGTTTATCCCTACATCACAATGGATAAAATGGCGATTGAGCTTATGTGCTACTGCTGCACTCACTCCACTACCACCAAAGAAATCTGCTACTATCATATTTTCATGAGAGCTTGCTTTAATGATTCTCTCTAGCAAGGCTTCGGGTTTTTGGGTGGCATAGTCATAAGCTCTGTATTCTTCCCCATGTGCAGTTGAAAATGAAGGAATATCAGTCCATACATCATATTGCCCTTTTCCTATAATAACCCATTTTCCATTTTTTAAAATTTGTTTAGGATAATAGTTTTTAGTGCTATCCCATTTCATAAACCATTTTTCATTTTCATCTTTTTTAAACTTTCTTTCATCGTCGTAAGGAATGCGAACATCATCAAAGTTAAATATGCGTTCATTGCTTTTTGAATAAGAATATATGCAATCGTGCTTTCTTACAAATTGTGTTTGAGAATTTGAAGTCCCTCCATAAAACCACACAATTTCATTAATAAAATTCCACTCTCCAAAGATTTCATCCATTAAAATCTTTACATAATGCCCTATATGCCAATCTAAATGCACATATATACTTGCATTTTCGCTCATTATTTCTTTTATGGCTTTTAGATTCTCATACATCCAGTTGAGATAATCTTCTTTATTCCATATATCACCATACATTTTTTCTTCAAAAGCATTAAAGCTTTCATCCATAGGAATTTGTGTATCTTCTAATTCTTGTGCAATATGTGGATTTTGTCTGAGATATACTTTTTTTGCATAATCAGCCCCACTTGCAAAAGGTGGATCAATATAGACTAAATCTACCTTAATGCCTTGCTCTTTCAAATATGCACAAGCAGATAAACATTCCCCTTTTATTAGTAAATTTTGTGTTTTTGCATGAGAATCATGTCTAACAGATTCTAAGGTTTGCATTTCATAAAGTGGTAACCCCTGTCTTAATCTTATATTAACGCTTTGATTTTCTGTATATTTCAAAGTGCGTTGAAAATTATTTAATATCGCTTGTCCTCGTATAGTATCTTTATCATAGGGTATATATTTAATTGCCATTTTTATCCTTTTTGAAAAATTGTTTAAAATGATTACTTAAGGTTAAAATTAATGTATCGCCGTTGTGTTTATCATCTTGCAAGTATAAAAAACTAAATCTTTCATAACCAAATTTAGCATTATTTGCCTTGATAAAATCACCCATGAAACCCTTTTTTGCTTTAAAAGATTGTGCAAATCCTTCTCCTTTACTCTCTATAATAAGCACTTTTGATATTTTATTATCTTTTCTTTGTAATACTAAAAAATCTGGAGTATAAACACCTAAACTTTGATTATTATAGATTGCTTGGATTTTGAATTCACTTAAATGTGAATCTCCATTATAATAAGCTTCTAAACTTAAGTCTTTAAATTCTTCTAATGCTAGAATCTTTTGGTAAATCTCTCTTTCATAGCTGCTATTAGTGCGATAAGGTATATAGTGATAGCTTTTATCTTTGTGTGGTGTAGAATCTTGTTTAGATTCTATGCTTTTAATGGCTTCTTCATATCCACCACTTTGCTTTAAAAGTTCTATTGCTTGTAGTTCTTTTTCACTTAAGGGCTTACCTACCTCCCCATTATCTTCTTGTATAATTCTTTTTGCTTGTTCTTGATTGGGTATAAAATCTTTTTCTTGATTGGGGGTAATATATAATTCTTTGTTTAATTTTTCTGCTATAAGCAAACTTGCTTCTTGCGGGATTAACTCTTGTTTAACATTAAGACTTCTTTTATCACAAAAACAGAGTAATACAGATTGTGTTATTGCTTTTATATCATAGGATTTTTTATCTTTAATAGTATCAAAAAGTGTTTTTAATTCTTTTATAAAAGGTTTTAGATTTTGCATATTAATAGTGTGAAAACTCATCTTGCAAATATCATAAAGCCAAAAGTTGAAATTAGTATAATTTTGTATCTCTTGATATTTAATTTTTGTTTGTAAGGTTTGCCCTGTGAAATCTTGTGTTTTTTCTATTATAGATTCTAATTTTTTTAGTTCTATGGCTTTTAAGCTCTCTTTTGGGTTTGCCTTTGTTATATATTGATTTTCAAAGCTTAGCTGAAATTGATAAAAATCAATTTTAGGAAGTTTTACTTGTTTGCTTCTATCATATCTATGTATTAATATGTGATTATCTTTAGCACCATTTTCAAAATCTTGCAAACTCATTTTTTGTTCTTGCTTTAATTGTTCTGCTAATTTTTTGCTATTAAATTCATTGAGATAAATAAGGGCTTTTTCTTGCTTTCCTTTTTCAACTTGTCGTAAAGCCCTGCAGCTTGTTTGCAAAACCATATTTGTAGGGCAATCTCCCTCTTGAGATAAAATCACTCCGCTTAGAGATTTACAATCCCAGCCTTCTTTACCTATTTGCACGAGTAGAATGACTTTAATTTGTGAGTGTTTAGAATCTAGATTATTAAATTCTATTTGTGCGTTTTGTGGCTCTTTATATGTTTTGTTGCCTTTATGAAACTTTAAAATAACTTCACTACCTAGCTTAAATTCACTTAAAACTTCACAGACTTTAGGGTAAATTTGCTCTTCTAAATGCTCTATGCTGCCGCAATAAATGGCAACTTTTTCTCCTAGTCCATTTTTATAATCCCCTTGTAGAAATTCCCTTAATCCATTTTCTATAATATTTAAGCGATTTGAATCATTTGAAATTTTTACAATAGGTGCTTTTAAAAAATTATTAATTCCATCAATGAGTGGATAATAATATACTATATTTGAGATTTCTTTATGGCTTAGAGTAATAGAATCTGTTATATTAATTTTTTCTAATCCCTTAAGATATGGTGTTCCTGAAAATCCTATAACAGAATTTATTGAATCCTTTTTATCCCATTGATTAATAACTTGCCTTAACTTTATATCATCACTTGCAGCATGATGCACTTCATCTATGAAAATACTTAAATTATTTATTTTGCTTATACTCTCTCTTAATTCATTGGCAATATACCATTGCTCTTTTTGCACATTATTTAAACGAGCAAATGTATCGCCTTTATCTAATTTGTCTAAAATCACTTTTTCAGCATTTGTTATTATCACTAAGGCAAAAGGATTTTCATATTGTGTTATTTTTGCTACATTTGGATTATGGGTTTTATTGCTTTTTTTCGCGCTTTTATTTTCGTCTAATATTTCAAATTTGATTAATTGCTTTAATTGATTTGCGTATGGATTTGGAATAAGCCATTCTATATCAAATCTTTCTATACTTTTAAGGCTTGGGATTATAGAGCTTTTCAATCCGCTTGGAGCTAAAATAAGAAAATTATTTGCGAAATTTGTATTTTGTGGAAAAATAAGTGCAAAATATAAATCAATATAAATAAATGCCATCATAAGATAGGTTTTACCCGCACCCATAGGCAAAGAAAAGAGATAATCTGTATAGCCTATGTGATAGAAAATATCATCAAAAATTTTTTTATAATCAATTGTTTTATAATGAGATTCTATATGTTTTAAAAGTGGCTTTGCGTTTGTATTTTTTGCGTATTCATAAAGGCTTAGAGCTTCTTTATGTTGTTGTAAGAATTCTCTTAAATTTGTAGTAAGTGCTAGATTATCTAAATCAAAGCTATTGAACTTACCTTCAAAAAATAATTTATTTAGCGGTTTATTTTCACATTCTATTTTTAAAAATAAATAGGTTTTAATAGCCTCTAGTTGTGCATCTCTTAGCTTATCTTTTTCTTTTATATAGCTTAAAAGATTAGTTATTGCTGTGTTTTTAGTTTCATTGAACCATTTATCTCTAGCCTTTGTGATTATAGAATGAAACATTTATTTCCTTTTATATTGATATTTTATTTTATTTATATTTTCATTATGCAATTATATCTTTTTATATATATAATTTGAATTTATTGTAGTTTATATTGCTTACTATATTAATTACAATTAAGTAAAAAATTTGTTAAGCATAAATTCTTGTATTATTTATAATATTTTATTATAATTTTACTACATAATTTTTATTTGGGGTTGTTTTGGCTTTCGACGGGAGTTTTATAGCAGTTTAAGCATACCAGCTGATACCTGTAACTATCACAAAACAATAAACGCAAATAACGCAAATTATGCTCCAGCTTACGCAAAAGTAGCGTAAGTTAAACTCCTTTTTGGAGCCAGATTCTATAGTTTTTGTCGGGAGACTTTAGAATCTGTAATTAATCCGATTGCTTGAGTGTTTTTGCCTAGAAATATTCAAAAAGATATAAGGCTTTGATATTGTCCATTTTGAGTGTTTTAAGGATAATATTAAGATTATAAAATACTATAAGTATGTAGAAATCTCTGTGTGATAGGATTTTCGGACTGGGGTTCAATTCCCCACAACTCCACCATTTTTATTAATCTTCAAAATTTATTGTTTTATTTGTATTTAAACTTGATTGAATTTTATATTATATAAATTTGTAAATTTTATAAAAGTTAGTTTTGTTGTGTAATTATAATTGGTTTATTAAATATAGAATCTAATGTAATGTAAATAAAAGCATTAAATAAATTTAATTCCTTAACATTTTTGTTATTGTTTTACTTATAATTTACATTATAAGTGATTAATCATGTCATTAATCTGTTTAGTTATACATGATTCAAATAATTATGCTTGCATTTCTACAAATACCTCTTTTGTTAGATTTAATCTTTCAAACAAATTATCATCTTTTCCGGGTGTGGAATTTTTAGTTGTTAGTAGCTTATCACCATAAAAAACAGAATTAGCTCCTGCAAAAAAGCATAATGCTTGTAATGCCTCATTCATTTGTGCTCTACCAGCAGATAATCTTATATATGACTTTGGCATAAGGATTCTTGCTAATGCTATTATCCTTACAAAATCAAAACAATCAAGTGCTTCTCCTTCTTCTAATGGTGTTCCAGGTATTCTAACTAATTGATTAATTGGAATAGATTCTGGCGGTGTAGGTAGATTTGCTAATAACACTAACATGTTAATTCTATCTTCATTGCTTTCACCCATTCCTAAAATACCACCTACACAAATTTTTAATCCAGCATCACGGACATTTTTTATAGTATTTAATCTATCTTCAAAGGTTCTTGTGGTAATAACTTTTGAATAGTATTCTCTTGAAGTATCTATGTTGTGATTGTAAAAATCTAATCCAGAATCTTTAAGTTTTTTTGCATGTTTTTCATTAAGCAAACCTAATGTTACACATGATTCCATTCCTAATTTTTTTATTTCCCCTATAACCTCACAAAGAGTATCCACTTCTTTGTCGCTTGGGCTTCTACCTGATGCACCCATACAAAATCTAGAACTACCTTTATCTTTAGCCATTTTAGCATATTTAATTATTTGTTCTTTATCAAGCATATTTTCCTTTGGTGTATTTGTAGAATAATGTGCAGATTGAGCACAATATGAACAATTTTCTGAACATGCACCTGTTTTAACGCTTAATAGTGTGCTTGTTTGCAATGTATTTGGATCAAAATTATCTTTATGGATTGTATGGGCTTTATATATCAATTCCATAAAAGGTAAATTAAAAATCTTTTGAGCCTCTTCATAAGTCATTAAATGCCTCCAATTAAAATTAAATTAAATTCTATTATCTTTTATTTAAGTTAATATTGCAAATATTTACTACAATAAAGCATTATTATTTATTATTTTATACTTAATGTTGCAATTTCATCTCCCATTTTTACATAATCATTTGCTTTAACAATAAAATTTGCCATAGCTATTAAAACTATTGTAGAACCCATTTCAAAATATCCTATTTCATCTCCTGATTTTAATGCAATTGGGTTATTATATTTTATAACTCTATTTCCATATTTAGCATTTGTTTGAATACTTTTATCAAATAGAAATTGCATTTTACCAACATTTAAAGCCCCTATAGCTACATAATATGCTGTGCTTTTATTATATGTTAGACGAATCTTTAATACAACTCTTTCATTTTGTGCAAACAAATTATCATTTTTGTATAAGCTTGGTTTATTTACAGGAAGTAATTTACCAGAAAAATACCTTGCCTCTAAAATTTCTAAATCACAAGGTGCATGATAATGATGATAGTCTTTAGGTGATAAATATAAGTTTAAAAAAGAATAATTAGAAAAATCTATTTTTTCACCTAATAAATCACATACATTATAACTTTTGCCTTTAATCTGCAAAGCACTTTGATTGCAAATGTTACCAAATTCTGTAATTAGAGAATCTGTTGGACTAATCAAGTTAAATTCTTTTGTATTTAATATTCTTTGCTTATTTAATGAACGCGTAAAAAGCTCATTAAGAGTTTTATAAGTTTCAATTTGTTGAAACTCTGATAAGTCAATCTTGAAATAATTAACATATATTCTATTTATAGCATATTGTATGATTTTTGGGAATCTAGTATGTGCAAATTTTCCAAATATCCTTGAAATTACATTACTTTTATACAAAACATATCCTTAAGTAAAATGCTTCATTGTATCAAATACTTGTTAATATTGTGATTTTACAAATATTAAAATATATTTTAGTAATTTAGATTCATTATAGTATTATAGAGAAAAAGTATTTAATTTATATAATATTAAAGCATTTTTTGCAATTTAATATTTTTTGAATTTTTATATTATAATATGAAGTTTGATTTACTAATGAAAACTTATTTAATGGAATTGCTATGGTTACACCTGATTTACATAATTTTCAAAATGAAGGTACATTAAGTGTAGAAGCAACAACAGAGTTTGATTTTAGTTCTGCTATTGACGATATATTAGTTACACCATTAAAAAATGGAAAAGCATATCATACATCTATTGAGGAATTTAATCCCCTTTTATCAAGTAAATTCTTGAATCGATATGAAGATTTTGGGTTACCAAAAGATTTGCAAAATGGATATATAAATGATAGTGAAATTGTGTTTAGACCATATATTGTTAGTTTTGAGTTTCGTTATGATAATGATTTTTTAAATAGTTTAAAGAGTTTGTTTGAGCAAATGTCAAACACGCGGTATTGTAGTGAAAATGTTAAAGAAATAAAAGATTTAAGAAAATTTGATATTCCTTGTGTTGTGTTTGGAGATTTTGAATTAGAATACATAGAGAGAGAAGGGTGGTATGGCATAAAATCTTTGTATCTTAATACATTTAAGTCAATTAAGCTAGAGTATTCTAGATTATTAGCACAAAAGTTAAATAGATTTTCTTCAAATCTTTATTTTTCTTTTATTGATTCCAATCAAGATCATATTGTTGGTGTTTATTCTGATTTTCGTGATTATAGTCTTGAGTGTTATGATACAGAAGTGCAAAGAAAAATTAGTCGCATTATAATGAATACAAATCGCATTACATTTCCTACATATCAAGTTGAGCCATTAGGTCCTATGGCACTTTCTTATAAATTAAGGTTGTTTTTTCTTGTTAGAGAAAAACCGGAAGAAAATATTTATACTTTTATTTTATTTTTAAGTGATGATGAAGCAAGTCGCATAACTGATGTGAGAGCATGGGCTAATGCAGAGCATTAGTTATTATTTATATTCTTCTAAAATTAAGTGCATTTGTTGGCATATATCCCTCGATTTGTTTTTTACCCTTTATTGCATACCTAACTTTTACCCAAGATTTTTTAATTCCTATGATTTGAACTTTATCCATTTTTTTATTTGTGTATATAATTTTTGAGCTTATGCTTGGATATCTATAAATTTTTGCATGTCTAGAATATGGTGTAGCCCATTTAAGAGCCTTTGCGTTTAAAAATAATGTAAAATATTGAATATCAAATATATGTGATTCTGAGTCAAGATTAATATTTGTAGGAGAATTTGGATTAACACTAAAATTATTTGGTATTATATGTGTATTTGCTGGGTTGTATGGTGTGTATTTTATTTCATTGTATTTTTTAACTTTTGTTTTTTGCATAGATTTTTCTTTGTTTGTATCAATCGTTTGTGGTTTTTGTTGTGTTGTTTCATTATCGTTAAATTCAATATTTACATTAGAATTAATGCGATCAAGGTTTTCTGAAATTGTATTTTGTATAAAAGTTGCATTTGCACTTTTTCTAATTTTATTTAATTCTTCTTGCATATGAATTTGCTCTAATGAAAGCCCATTATCTTTATCTCGATTTTCCAATATTGTTATAATGCTTTGTTGTTGGTATTGATTAAGAGAATCAAACACAAAAAAGTAGAAAATAAACCCAACAGATATAATTGCAAATGGCACAGCATACATTTTTAAATATGTT
This sequence comes from Helicobacter sp., assembly GCA_029257755.1. Classification (GTDB taxonomy): domain Bacteria; phylum Campylobacterota; class Campylobacteria; order Campylobacterales; family Helicobacteraceae; genus Helicobacter_A. The sequence goes on along the minus strand of JARIAP010000119.1, from coordinate 2,255 downwards.
TTAAAATTCATGTTACTCACTTTAAAATTACTTGTTTATTTCCAATTTCTATATGACCTATTATATATGCCTGTATATCTTGCATAATTGATTGTGCATGTTCTCCAGATACAATAATAGCCATACCTATACCCATGTTAAATACTCTCCATGCTTCTTCTTTATCAATATATGGTAGAAAAAATTTAAATATTTCTGGTATTTGTATTGATTTTTCATCAATTATAGCTTTCATATTATCAGGTAAAACTCGAATTAGATTCTCTTTTATCCCACCACCTGTAATATGTGCAAGTGCTTTAATTTTGTTTTTACATAGCAAGAAATCTTCTACATAAATTTTTGTTGGTTTTAATATGGAATCAATAAGATAATTTCCGTGAAAATCACATAAAACATCAATATTTTTAGAAGAAATGATACCACGAATCAATGAAAAACCATTGCTATGAAAACCATTGCTAGGAAGCCCTAAGATAATATCGCCATCTTTTATGTTTTGTCTTTTTTCCATATCATCTTTTTCTGCAATACCTACAGCAAATCCAGCTAAGTCAAAATCACCTTTTGCATATATGCTCGGCATTTCAGCAGTTTCTCCACCTATTAATGCACAATGAGATTGTTTGCAACCTTTTACTATACCTTTTATAATGTTTATAGCGTCGCTTTTTATTAACTTATGTGTAGCATAGTAATCTAAAAAAAACATTGGTTTTGCAAAGTCGCAAATTAAGTCATTTACACACATTGCAACTAAATCAATGCCCACTTCTTCAAGCCTATTGTGTTGTATTGCAAGGCTAAGTTTAGATCCAACTCCATCTGTTGCAGCACATATAATAGGATTTTTATAGTTTTTTGGCATTTCAAAACAACCAGAAAAACCACCCAAACCATTAAATACCATATCACTAAAAGTTTCTTTTGCTAATGGCTTTAAATCTTGGATAAAATTATTTCCTTCATCTATATCAACACCAAAGTCTTTATATTTTAGTTTGTCCATATAATCCTCAAATATACAATAGACACATTGTAACAAAAAACCACTCAAAAAAAGCTTTATTTTAATGAAAATAGAAATATTATTATATTTTATTATCATTATTGTGTAATAACAACGCAATAAAAGTTCTTTATTTTTATTTTTTATTTATTTACTAATTGCATAAACTCTATACGAGTTTTAGAATCTTTTTGAAATAATCCCCTAACTGCTGAAGTAATTATTGTTGCATTTTGTTTTGATGTTCCACGCATAGCCATACATAGATGTAGGGCTTCACATACAACCATTACACCTTTTGGATTTAAATATTGCATAATTGTATCTGCAATTTGAGTTGTGAGATTTTCTTGTATTTGTAGCCTTCTTGAAAATATTTCTACAAGTTTTGCTAGGTTTGATATACCAACTACTTGTTTATTTGGTATATATCCTATAGATATTTTACCAAAGAATGGAAGTAAATGATGTTCGCACATAGAATAAAATTCTATATCTTTTATAATTACCATTTCATTACATGCACCATCACTAAATACAGAATCTAAAATCTTGCTTATATCTGTATTATATCCACTATAAATAAGTTCTGCTAAATTTGATACTCTATTTGAAGTTTTATATAATCCCTCTCTATTTATATCTTCTCCTATTAACTCACATAATGTTTCTATGTAGTTTTTAGTTGCTTGTGCATGATTTTGTATTTTTTTGTGTAATGCCATATTTTACCTTTATTAAATATTTAATTATAACTAAAATTACATTTATTGAAAATATTTGATTATGTATAGTTTTATCCCATAATCTATTAATTTGATATTTATTTATCAAGTTTTAATTAAATATTAATATTTAAAATAAATAATATCAAACAATAAAAATTATTGTTTAAGGGGTAACATGTTAGAAAAGGTATTTATTAAAAAAATAGCTAAACAATGGCTATATGGGGACTTTAAAATTATTTTTTGGGATAAAGAAGAGATTTGTAGTAGTAATAATACACCTAAGTTTTCTTTAATTTTTCATGAAAAAATAGGTTTAACTAATTTATTTAAAGATACAAGTTTAATATTTGCAAAACATTATATGCAAGGCAAATTAGATATAGAAGGAGATTATGATGAAATCGCTAAAGTCTTGTATTTTTTCTCCAATCGCAAATATCTCAAAGGTAAAAAAGATATTTTAAGCAATATTTCACAAGGACAGGAGAGTAAAAATATTAAAAGTCATTATGATC
>JARIAP010000134.1 GCA_029257755.1 Helicobacter sp. | reverse complement strand
AAGGAAAGATAACTCTATACATTTTCCTACGCAATATGATAAATATATGTATGCTGTTTGTTGTATCGCATTCATATTAATGCTTATTGCATGTGTTGTTAAAATGTAGGCTATGCAACAGAGATTCTTAGAATCTAACGATACGCTAATTTTAAAGGAGATGCAACCTTAAGTAAATTATTATCTCAAGACTTAGAAATTTGCTATATTTTAAGCAAAGTTTTTGACTTTGGCATAGGTTATAAAGCTTTATTGCAGCAAAAGTATAAATTAGTGCAAGAATGCAAAGAGATTTTGCAAGATACAAGGCATATAGAGAGTTTAAAAGGCATTATCAAGAAATGCTAACAACGCAGATGGTAGGGAAAAAGAATAGCATTAGAGAGTGTGAGAGAAAAATATATAGAAATAAAAAATCAAATTCTTTTTATCAAGCTAGACTTTTACAAAGAGGATTTAGAGAGACTTTTCCATTTGTAGTGTGGATTTGCTGGAATAAGCCTAACTCTATGGGCTATTTGGGTGGAGGTGATTTTGACTTTTGGGATAAGGAGGCATTCTTCAAAGAAGCCCTACAGTAACAAAACCTTTTTTCTTTCTGTATTTATAAACTTTGTAAAAATCTATTTATGCGAATACTAAAGGAATATTATATAATTCTCTGCTATACTCTTGATTTTGTGAATCTCACGCAAATGCAATAAGAGACTTTTGCATATATCAATGGGCTACTGCATAGTTTTTGGTATATTGGGTTACAATGTAGGCGATGTAATAGGAGATATTATTGAAAAATAGATTCTCACACACAATCTTGCCATACACCATAGCACTATTGTGCGGTATTGGTTTTGTTGCTATATTACGCAATAGAGGCATTATCAATGCTTTAGATTCTCATATACTTTCCTGTCTTTTAGTCTGTATATATCTGTGGGCTTTGGTCTATACATTTTGGCACAAAAATGCTTCCTATCACATCTATTCTTTACATATTTCTTGTTTGCCTACATTGCTAGATTATCTTACAATATCTACCATTGACACAAAAGCTATAAAAACGCAATACTTTGATAATTTTTTTGATGGTAGTATGATATTATATACACACAATTTTTATAGATTTAGCGGTAAAACAAAAATACAAATGGGCATAGATAGCTTAAGATTTTATCAAAATATTGTGCTTTATATACATACCAATGATGATACATTCATAGAGTTTATAGAATCTAAAAAATTTTATCCTGCACCCTTGTGGGAATTTTATAACTATCAAACAGGGCAACGATATGCTACTCCACAGGAGTTTATCGACACACCACCTGTGCGTTGCAATAATTGGCTATTGCATCATTTTGAGCCTTTTTTAGAATCTCTCACACAAGCACAAAAGGAGCATTATTGCAAAACACACAACGCCTCACAAACTTGGCAAGAAACATTATGCGATAAGCACAAATGGCACACATTCATAAGGGCTTTAGAATCTCATGTTAAGGAACAATCTTGACTAATCTATCACAACAAGACTTAGAAATTTGCTATATTTTAAGTAGGATTTTTAACTATTATACTTCTTATGTTGAAATATTAGGCCATATAGAGTACGATCTAGAGTTTTATAAAAATGGATTCTTTCCAGAATATGCCTATTTAGTCGGCAGAGAGGAATGCTTTGCACTTTTTAGAGTGAGGCGAAAATATAAACAAGTGGCAAGAGAGATTAAAGCTATAAAAGATGATTTTACACAAAAAGATTTGGATAGACTATTCCCCATTACAGCTTTATACTGCATAAGAACTCCGCTTTTTTATGATGCACTTGAGGTTTGGGCTATGGAGGAGGGTTGGGATAGAGAGGAATTTATGCAAGGGATTGTAAAAATAAAGAACATATCATATATTCATAAAAAATATATAGGTTTTAGAACAAAAAACCATTATAAGATTGCGTGTTGTATATTTGGTTTTACACAATCTTCTTTGAGAGAACAAAAGCAATTATTAAGGAAAGATAACTCTATACATTTTCCTACGCAATATGATAAATATATGTATAGCACTTCTTTAATAGCTTTGATATTGGCATTTATTGCGTTTATTATTAGAATGGCTTATGATATATAATTATATATGTGAAAAATTAAACAAAAATAAATATAGGTAACTATTAGTGATATTACTATTTTAAATACAAAAGAAATAAACATTAAATATATGCTAAACAACTAGAGATAAAATTACCTTATAAATGTTATAAAAACTCAATAAGAAGATTCTATAACAAATTTATTACTAAAAATGTAATGAAATATTACATATCCTTATGTTTAAATCTTAAAATTTAAATTAAAAATTTAGAATCTAAACACTATATAACTTTAGGAACTATAAAATATCCATCTTGTTTTTTAGGTGTATGCAATAATATATCATCTCTAATCTCTGCATTTATAACTATATCATCTCTTAATGGTGTAGAATTATCATATAACAATCTTACGCTATCTGTATCTACTTCTTGCAAACTATCCATTTTTTCTATAATTTGCGTTAATTCTTCTTTAAAAGATTCTCTTTTATCTGCTTCTATATTAATCATAGCAAGTTTTTCTAATTTATCAAGTAATTTATCATCAACTATCATGTAACAACCTTTTTTAATATGTTATCTAAATATTTCAAACAACAATTAGAATCTAAAATTAACCCCAAAATGAAAACTCAATGGGCTATCTATACTAACTTTGTGTGAAGTAGTTTGAACAGAGCTTATAACTGGTAAATGATTTGAATTTATATCAGGTAAGCTATATGCTAAATACCGCATTCTAAATTCAAACTCAACAAAAGAAACAATATAAGAAACACCAGCATTTATACTACCACCAAATGTAATTTTATTTGCTAGATATTGCATATTAATTATATTTAAAACACCACCTACACCAGCAAATACGCCAAAATTATCAAAAATATCAAATTTATAATCAGCGTTTAAACCAATTGTGTGCATTATCAAAGAACCAATTATTCTATCATTACTATTAAAATATGAATTCATATAATCAACATACATACGAACACTATGTTTTGGTAAAAAATAAAGATCATATCCTGCCTTTATTCCATAACTACCACCAACTAATTTGTTTTCAAAATCCATATCAATTTCTGTTATACCTGCATAATAATTAGATGATGTTTCCATAAAACTAATGCCACCATATATACCAGCAATAATTTTGTTTTTATTTTCTTTATCTTCTTGTGATTTTAATCCATCACTTGCAAAAGCTAATATAGAATTTAAACAAGCAAATAATACTAAACTAGAAACATATAATACATTTTTACACTTCATAAAATCTCCTTAATAAAAAAATTATTATAACAAAATAATCTTAAAAAATTATATATAATTAAATTATACGACAAAGATATACAATTAATGTAACAATTGATTAAAAAATATTGAATAATTTATAAATTATATTTATTGCATAAAGATTGTATTTCTTCTTTTGTATATCCAGCTTTAAGCCTAGCCTCTATGTTTGGTATTTTACCTATTATATTAAAATCATATTGCATTATTATTTCAATTAAACTTCTACTATCATTATGTAGTATTTGTGCGTATTTAAGCCATTTTACACCTTTTGATACATG
>JARIAP010000104.1 GCA_029257755.1 Helicobacter sp. | reverse complement strand
ATTTTGTCAGATATTAGGATATATTATTGTAATGCAAATAGGTTAATGTTGCATTCATATGGACTTGAGTTTTTAAATCAAACCTTTATATACCCAAAAACTCTTAATGCCCTTTAATTAGATATTTATTATAAAAAGCTTATTCTTGAAAAATATATGCTATTATAAATTTTTATTATATTTAAGGATATATTATGATTGCACAAAGATATAAAGATGAGGTAAGTAAATCCCCTCTTATACTTGGAACTCGTTCTTCTTTGTTGGCATTATGGCAAGCAAATCATATTAAAGATAAATTACAAGAGAATGGCATTGAAGTTGTTCTTAAAAAGATTAAAACAAAGGGTGATAAAATTCTTGATGCACCTTTATCTAAAATTGGCGGTAAGGGACTTTTTACAAAAGAACTTGAGAATGAACTTTTAGGTGGTAAAATTGATTTTGCTGTGCATTCTTTAAAAGATGTTCCAGTTGTTATCGATCCGAAATTAATGCTTGTTGCTATTACGCAAAGAGAAGATCCTAGAGATTGTTTTGTTAGTGAAAAATATTCAGATATAGAATCTTTACCTAAAAATGCAAAAATAGGGACAACTTCTCTAAGAAGAAGTATGCAATTAAAAAAAATTCGTTCAGATTTAGATACACAAAGTTTAAGGGGTAATGTTCAAAAACGCTTAGAAAGACTTAGGAGTAATGAATTTGATGCTATTATTTTAGCTAGTGCTGGGCTTAATAGATTAGATTTAAAAGATAATATTGCATTTATATCACATTTTCAAACTTCAGATTTTATCCCAGCTATGGGACAAGGTTCTTTAGGTATTGAGTGTAGAGACCCAAAATATTCACCAAATTTTAGAGATCAAGCAATTATGAAAATATTAGAATCCTTGCATGATAAAAAGAGTGCTTTATGTTGTAATATTGAAAGAGCATTTATAAGGCTGCTTGGTGGTGGTTGTCAATCTCCAATTGGCATACATGCAAATATGTTTAATAGTAAAGAAATATATATACAATGTATTATTGGGAATCTGGATGCTACAAAGTTTCTAAATGAATCAAGAGTTTGCAATAAAGGTGAAGTAGAATATGTATTGCAAGATATAATAAATTCATTAAAGAAAAATGGTGTAGATAAAATATTACAAGAAGTTTATGAAAGTTTAGATAAATAGATTAGGAAAAAATATGGGATCAAGTGGCTATGTAGATATAGGTGTTATTATTGTTGTTTTATTGCTTGGAATAAGAGGTTTAAAAAATGGTCTTATACATGAAATAATGGGTGTTATAGGTGTGGTTTTAGGAATCTATTTAGCTTCTAGGTATTGCGTTGAAATATCTCATTATCTTAGACTTGCTGGATTAGAATTTGGTAATGAAACCATACTTTTTACATTATCTTTTATTATTATTTTATCTATTGTTTGGATTGGTTCTTTATTTATTGGGTATATTGTATCATCATGTGTTGTTATAATTCCGGGAATTGCAATAATAAATTATTTTGGTGGATATGTATTTGCATCTTTAAAATACTTTGTAATTTTATGCGTTGTTGTGTATGCTCTATCGCAAGTTGGGTTTTTAAAAGCTCCTATAAAAGATTTTACAAAAGGGACAAAATCTTATCCTATTATGTATGAAGTGGCAGAAAAAATTATGAGTATGGACGCATTAGAAGAGTTGCAAAGTAAATACAATGAAAAATCAAAAGAAATAGAAAAAAGCATTGAAAAAAAGAAAGAAGAGATTAAAAAAAATTTAATTAAACCATAAGGAGAATAATTAATGTTTGAAAACACATATATACAACAAAGAATACAAAAAGCAAATTCACTTAGAGAATTAGGGTTGAATCCATATAGAAATGATTCTAAAGTTGATTTAAACAATAAAGAGTTCTTAAATAAATTTTCATTTCTTAAAGACTTAGAATCTAATGAAAAAAAGAAAGAAGATTCTAGAGTTTGGGTTAAGGGTAGAGTTAAATTTTTGCGTTTAATGGGTAAAGCTAGTTTTATTAAAATAGAAGATTCTACTACTATTTTACAAGTATATTTTTCGCAAAATGAATTAGGCGATTTGTTTAAGGTTTTAAAAAAGAATTTAGAGGTTGGAGATATAGTTAATGTATATGGATTTCCATTTGTAACTAAAACAGGGGAATTAAGTTTGCATGCAATAGAATTTAAATTACTTACAAAATCAATTGTTCCATTACCAGAAAAATTTCATGGATTAAGTGATATAGAGTTGCGTTATAGGCAAAGATATTTAGATTTAATTGTAAATCAAGATGTAAAAGAAACTTTTATTATACGAAGCAAAATAATTTCTTTAATGCGTAAATTTTTTGAATCTAAAGGCTTTTTAGAAGTTGAAACACCTATGTTACACCCAATTCCTGGTGGTGCTAATGCAAGACCTTTTGTAACCCATCACAATGCACTTAATGTTGAGAGGTATTTGCGTATAGCACCAGAGTTGTATTTAAAAAGATTGATTGTTGGTGGATTTGAAGCGGTGTTTGAAATTAATAGGAATTTTAGAAATGAAGGTATAGATCATAGTCATAACCCAGAATTTAGTATGATTGAGTTTTATTGGGCTTATCATACATATGAAGATTTGATAGAGTTAAGCAAAGAACTTTTTTGTTTCTTATTAGATTCTCTAGGTTTATCAAAAAATCTTTTGTTTGGTGATATGAATATTGATTTTACAAGTTTTACCACTATAAGTTACAAAGATTCTCTAACAAAAATTGGCAATATTGCAGAAACTATAGTAAACGATAAAGACAAATTAGAGAAATTTTTATTGGAAAATAATATAAAACTAGATAAAGATTTAAGTTATGGTAAATTACTTAATGAAGCATTTGATAATTTTGTAGAATCTAAATTAATAAATCCTACATTTATTATACAATATCCTATAGATATTAGCCCCCTTGCAAGAAGAAATGATGCAGATTTAATGATTGCAGATAGATTTGAATTGTTTGTTGGTGGCAGAGAAATTGCAAATGGCTTTTCGGAGTTAAATGATCCACTAGATCAATTAGATAGATTCTTAGCACAAGTAGCAGAAAAAGAAAAAGGCGATGAAGAAGCACAATATATGGATGAAGATTATGTGTGGGCTTTAGGGCATGGTATGCCACCAACAGCAGGTCAGGGCATAGGTATTGATCGATTAGTTATGCTTTTAACTAATAATAAAAGCATAAAGGATGTTATTTTATTTCCCGCTATGAAGCCAGTGATAGAAAACTACAATATACATGATATAGTTGAAACTAAATAATAATTAATATTTATTGCATGTTTATGAAAAATGATATAATTATATCTAATGGTTTTGTTAAGCATAATTAATTGGTTTGTAAATTATTTTTTAATTATTGTGTATCAAACATTCAAGGAGAAAATATGGCATATTATATGCAAAAACAAGATGTAGAAGTTTTTAATCTAATACAAAAAGAACTAGAAAGACAAAATGATCATTTAGAGATGATTGCTAGTGAAAATTATACTTTTCCTAGTGTTATGGAAGCAATGGGTAGCGTTTTAACAAACAAATATGCAGAAGGTTATCCAAATAAGAGATATTATGGGGGTTGTGAGTTTGTTGATGAAATAGAATCTATTGCTATTGAAAGAGCAAAGAAGCTTTTTAATTGTAAATACGCAAATGTGCAACCACATTCAGGAAGTCAAGCAAATGGTGCTATATATGGTGCTTTATTAAAACCTTATGATAAGATTCTAGGTATGGATTTAAGTCATGGTGGGCATTTAACTCATGGTGCAAAAGTTAGTATAACAGGCAAGATTTACCAAAGCTTTTTTTATGGCGTTGAGCTTGATGGTAGAATTAATTATGATAAAGTAATGGAATATGCAAAAGTTATAAAGCCGAATATAATTGTTTGTGGTTTTTCAGCTTATACAAGAGAACTTGATTTTTCTAAGTTTAGAGAGATTGCAGATAGTGTTGGTGCAATTCTTATGGCAGATATAGCACATGTTGCAGGTCTTGTGGTAGCAGGAGAATATCCTAATCCTTTCCCATATTGCGATGTTGTTAGCACTACAACACATAAAACCTTGCGTGGTCCTCGTGGAGGTATAATACTCACAAATAACGAAGAAATAGCACAAAAAATTGATAAAATGGTATTCCCGGGGCTTCAAGGAGGACCACTTATGCATGTTATAGCAGCTAAAGCTATAGGATTTGGTGAGAATCTAAAACCTGAATGGAAAGAATATGCAAAGCAAGTTAAGTCAAATATTAAAGTTTTAGCAAAAGTATTGCTTGATAAAGGATTTGATTTGGTTAGTGGCGGAACAGATAATCACCTTATATTAGTTAGTTTCTTAAATCGTGATTTTAGCGGTAAAGATGCAGATATTGCTTTAGGCAAAGCAGGTATAACAATCAATAAAAATACCGTTCCGGGAGAAACTAGATCACCATTTGTAACAAGTGGCATACGAATAGGATCACCAGCATTAACAGCTAGAGGAATGAAAGAAAAAGAGTTTGAATGGATTGGTAATAAAATATGTGATATTTTATTGGATATTAATAATTCATCATTACAATCAAAAATTAAAAGTGAAATAAAAGAATTTAACAAGAGTTTTGTTGTATATGATAAAGCAATATTTTAGGTATAATAAGGTAATATATAATCTTTGGCGTCCTTTAATATGTCAAAGTTTCTAATTTCATGTTACAATTACAAACTAAAATAAGAATTATATAAAGTGTGATAAGGGATAGCAAAATGACTGAAATGGAATTGAAGTTAATAAAGATTGACACAAGCTATTACTATACAAAAGCAAAAGGTTTAGGACAAAAAACAACTTATAATGGTAGGATGTTTTATGACAAATTTGAGCGAGTGGATTCTATGCTAACCTCACAAATTATACAAAGCCACTTTAGAAAAGAAATTATTGTAGCACATTCTCTTATTTTGCGTGGGAATAAAGTAGAAAATATTGTATTTGATTACAATGGTAGAGATCCACAAAGATTTTATCATAAAGCTCAACTTATGTTGCGTGATGAGGGATTTATAAATTTCACAGCATATTATACAAAAACTACAGGACATTTACATTTATATGTGCATAAGGGACATACAGATTTAGAAGAAGGCAAAAGACTTGCAAAAAGTCTTTCTATGAAATTAGCTTCTAAATGTCCTATTGAATGGAGAATGTTTCCAACAAATGATTTTCCACCACAATTTAATATATTAGCCCTACCTTATGGCGTTTATGCAAAGGAACGAGGTGCATGGGCAAGGCACATGTAATTAAGGAGAAGTAATGAAAAATAATACAGTTAATGATATATTCCAAAATAACAACTCTAATAAGAATAAGACAAAAACTATATTGTTGCTTACAATAGTTGCTATTATTTTAATTTCTGTTTTTTTGATTATTGCTTGGGTAATGACTCGTGATAATCCAATACAATCTATAGAAGAAGTAGATTCTAATGCTAAGATAACAAATCAACAAAATGCACCATCACCAATACCTTATGCACATAACATAGAGAATCAAAACGATAATCCATTAGGTATTAATGATAATATGGTTTTACAAATACCAAACTCTAATCAAAATAATACAGAATCTATGTCTTCTGTGCCCCCACTTAGTGTCCAATCAAATGAGTTAGAAGAAAATAAGGGAAATAAAACAGAACAAGAACAAGTTGGTTTTGAAAATGACGAAAGATATAAGGCTGCATATAAGGAACTTGAATTAAAACATGAAACAAAAAATAAAGACAAAGATATTAAACAACAAGAAAAAGAACCAACTAAAGTAATTACTCCATTGCCACCAAAAGATACTATTATAGCACAAGCACCAGATCCTACCGCAAAAAGACCGGTTAAAAAGGAAGAACAAAAAGATTCTGCAAAACCAAAAGTAGAAGCACAAAAAAAGGAAGTAGTTAAAGATACAAAAAAAGAAGATTCTAAGCAGGTAGAGAAAGTTGTTGCATCCACACAAAAAGATAAGCCAAAAGAAGTTATATCTAAGCAACCATCAGATAAAGTTATTCAACGCCCTCAAAATATAGCAGATGCAAATCAAGGAAAATCGCCAGAAAAAGGACATTATATACAAGTTGGGTCTTTTACGATACAAGATAAGATTACCCCAGAGTTTTTAAATAAAGTATCTAAGTATAGCTATAGAAAAGAAAATTCTGAATACAATGGGAAGCCAAGTGTAAAATACTTAATAGGACCATATAAAACTCGTGAAGAAGCAAAACAAATTGAATCTAAAATTAGAACAGAGATTAAATCTGATGCATTTTATGTAAAAAGGTAGTTTTATAAAAGGTTTTGTTTGTCTATTTTGTCGTATTGTCTAGCAAATATACCAAAATCTTATGATACAACTTATCCAATTAATGCGATAAAGCATGGAGAGAGAGGTGTAATGCAGATTAAGATAACACAAAAAAAATCACACAACAACATACTTTTTATAGATGCATTTTCTAAACAATTAGATAGTTTTATTAGAATTATTATATTCAATGCTCGTCCATACCATTCTCAAATATTTTCTGTAGATAAAGAATTATGTGTATTAGGCACATTAGAGATTCAACATGATAAATTTACAAACACAACAACACCAACATTAATTAACCCAAAGGTAACTACACAACAAAATACAATTGTGATGCAATTTAAAACTCGTAATATAAAGCTAAGTGATTTACAACATAAAATAACGATACAAGCATTATTAGATTCTAATATTCCTAAAAAATATGCTAAGGCTATACATACAATTTTTAATCCAGATATATATTTTTTTAAAGAATATAGCAAAAACAACACATTTCCGCATACATATAAAAAAGCTTTAAAATTTATTGAAATATTTAACTATACTCAAAAATTGCGTAAAAAAAAGACAAGTTTTAAGGCAAAATTTAGTTGCAATGGTAGTTTAGATGATTTTTTGCAAAAATTACCATTCAAACTTACAAATGCACAAATTAAAGCTATTGATGAAATAAAAATAGATTTAATGGGTAAAGAGGCATGTAGGCGTATAGTTATGGGTGATGTTGGTTGCGGTAAAACAATGATTATATTAGCAAGTGTTATGATAGCATATCCTCAAAAATCAATATTAATGGCACCAACAACTATTTTAGCCAAACAATTATATGAAGAAGCAAAAAAATATTTACCTTCATATATAAATATAAGTTATGTAATATCCACTTCAAAAAAGGAATCTAAAGAGCCATTGTATGGAGATTTTGTAATAGGGACACAAGCCCTTTTGTATAAAGATGGAGATTTAAGCGAGTTTGCATTAGTTATGACAGATGAACAGCATAGATTTGGAACTAATGTTAGGGCAAGATTAGAACAGATGATTGAAAAAAAGAATGGCAATGAAAAAACAAAACCACATAATATTCAATTTTCAGCCACACCAATACCACGAACAATGGCAATGTTAAAAAATAATATTATTTCATTTTCTTTTATAAAAGAACTTCCATTTAAAAAGGATATTGATACAATTATAATAAATAAACATAGTTTTTTACATTTAATAACACATATAAAAGAAGAAATAAATAAAAATAATCAAGTAGCAATAATATATCCACGCATTGAAAATAATGATGAATTAGCTTCTCAAACAGAAATTAATGATATAAAAAAACGCAATCAAATACCATATATGTCTCTAAAAGATGCAGAAGAATATTGGACAAAAAACTTTAAATATGTTTTTAGCACACATGGTAAAGATAAAGAAAAAGAGGGTGTATTAGAGAGTTTTGCAAATACAACAGGTTCAATTTTACTTGCTACCACAATGATAGAGGTTGGAATCTCTTTGCCAAGATTAAGCATTATTGTTATAGTTGGTGCAGAGAGACTTGGTCTTGCAAGTCTCCACCAATTAAGAGGAAGAGTTAGTCGCAATGGTTTAAAAGGATATTGTTATTTATATACACATAACACAAACAATGAGAGATTGAATAGATTTGCTAATACGCTAAGTGGATTTGATATAGCAGAACTTGATTTAGAATATAGAAATAGTGGTGATTTGCTTGATGGTGTTTTACAAAGTGGAGAGCATTTTTCATATTTTAGTTTTTTAGATGATGAAGATTTACTTAAAGAAACTAATGATATTTTAAATATTTAAGTTTATGAATCTATTATTAAAAATTAAGATTTAAACCTATAATAATATTTTCTTAATAACATGTAAAATACTTTTATATATAATAATCTAGGCATAATATAATCTATGTAAGTAATATTTCTATGTATCTAGTTTTAATATTGTAAATATACATACCTTTTCATTTCAAATATTCTTTGTGTATTTGCAATTAAGTTTATATTAATTTTCTAAATGTATTTTACTTAGCAACTAGCATTATTTTAATTTCTGTTATCTTAGTTATTTGTTGTAATATTTAATATTAAATCTTTTGTAATAATTTTATTAAATGATTATTAATAATTTAAGTATAGAATCTAATTTGACTCAGATTAATAATTTTATAAAATATCTAATTAATTTATTATGTTTTATAATACACCATAAATGAATATAAAATAAACATATATTGTTTAATAATAAATATTTAGCTATAATTAGAACTTTTATTTTATTTTGGAGTAAGCAAATGACAATGAGAACAGAACAAATTATCTCAAAAGCTTTAGAACAAACAGATAATGATAGATATAAGTTGTCTGTATTAGTATTTGCTAGAGTAAAAGAATTAAATGCAGGTGCTAAAGCATTATTAAATTATCCAGAAGAATATTTAAAGCGTATGGAATTATGCGATATAGCTCTTAGTGAGATAGCAGAGGGCAAAGTTACATTGGCAGATAGTATATAAACAAACTGCTTTTTAAGGTTTTGCATGGATTTTTTTACTGAATTATCTCAAATATCTACAATACAAGATGCCATAGATAAATTAGAATCTTTACAACAACCAACAGATAAAGTAATTCAAGCACTAGAAGATGCACAAATGTTTCACAAAAATCTTTTTAGAAAACGCGGTGAACCTTTTGTAGTTCATCCTATATGTGTGGCATGTATAGTTGCATATTATGGTGGTGATGAAAATATGATTTGTGCTGCTTTATTGCATGATGCGGTAGAAGATACAGAATGTGAGATTGACTATATAGAAGAAAAGTATGGTAATGAAATTAAATTATTAGTTGAAGCCTTAACAAAAATAGTTGAAATTAGAAAGGAAGAGCTTACTTCAAAAGATACTGATGATAAGTTTATTATACAGGTTTCATCATTTAGAAAAATGCTTACTGCTAGCATACAAGATGAAAGGGTGCTTGTAATAAAAATCTGCGACAGAATGCACAATATGCTAACACTTGATGCTTTAAGTACAAAAAAGCAATTAAGAATAGCTAAAGAAACTCTAAATGTGTATGCACCAATAGCACATAGGTTGGGTATTTCATCTCTAAAAAATGAATTAGAAGATAAAAGCTTTTATTATCTTCATCCTAATGAATACAATAAAATTCAAAATGATAAAAATATAAAAAGGCAAAATCTAGAATTAAGATTAAATGATTTTACAGAAAAAATATCAACTTTACTTCTAAATAATGGTTTCTTGCGTGACAATTTTCAGATTCAAAGTAGAATTAAAAGAAACTATTCTATACACTTAAAAATGCAAAGAAAAGGCATTAGTATGGAAGAAATGTTTGATTTATTGGCGGTTAGAATCATAGTTAAAAATAAGATTGATTGTTATAGGGCATTAGGAATTATACATATAAATCTAAATCCAATACCATCAAGATTTAAGGATTATATAGCATTACCAAAAGAGAATGGCTATCAAACTATACATACTACGGTTTTTGACAATAGTTCTATATATGAAGTCCAAATACGAACTTTTGATATGCACTATAGTGCAGAATTGGGTATGGCTGCACACTGGAAATATAAAAATGGCAATAAAAACGAACAAAATCAAAACATAGAAAAACCAAGTCTTAAATGGCTTACTAAAAATATGCATGAAAATAGTCAAATAACAGATTTAAATGACTTTTATACAGCTGCAAAAGGTGATTTATATAGAGAAGATATTGTAGTTTTTGGTCCTGATGGTAAAACCTTTACATTACCTACCAATTCTGTTGTACTTGATTATGCTTATGCGGTGCATAGTGATGTGGGTGATAGAGCAGAAAAAGCTTTTGTTAATAACCAACGAGTTTCTTTATTGCAAAAACTAAAAAGTGGTGATATTGTTAGAATAGAAAAAGGAGATGTAGTGCAGACTCGTTGCACATGGATAGATTCTGTAAAAACTTCAAAAGCAAAACTTCGTATGCGTATAGTATGCCAAAATAGAATTAAAGAAGTAGATAAGAAAGTTGCCATGAATATATTATCTACAATTTTTGAAAAAGATCATAAAATAATTGAAGAATTTGTAAAAAAATTTGGATTTGAAGAGAGAATAGCACAAGCTACAAATGATATAAATTTATTAAATGATATTAAGCAAAAATTTAAAAAAGAATATCATATAGATAGTAGTTTTTTTTCATTAATGCGTTTTAAAACATTGAATTTAAAGGCACAAAAATTTGACAATATAATTTTACATACAAATAGGAATATTAATAATTTAATATTTGATCATTGTTGCCATCCAAAATTTGGGGATTCTATTGTTGCATTAAAGAAGAATCAAACTGCAATAGTTCATCATAAATTATGCAATAAAGCTAATGAAGAAATAAACAAACATACTTCACAATTATTTGTAGAATGGGTAAAACATGCAAAAATTGGCTCAAAAGTAATTCTGTCATTTGAAAACAAAAGAGGAATTATAGCAAATATTTTAACAATACTAGCTAAAAATGGCTATGATGTTTTAAGAATAAATTATGATGGGCATAAAAGCCATCAACCAATAAACCCTGATTACGATGACTCAAAAAATCAATTTCAAACTGCATGTGAAATAATTATAGAAACTGACAAAACAACTGATAAATTAAAAGATATTTTAGAGAAGAAATGTAGGGTTATTGAATTAACAAATCTTAAAGATCCATATCAAGAAAAACATTAAATATAAGTTTAAATATATAAATTAAATGTATATTTATGCTTTTTAGTCAATCTTGAATATTTCATGGCATTATATCAATATGATATTTTCATAATGAATTATAATTGAGGAATAAATAATATGCAAAAAGACATTGCAAAACTTTCTATAAAAGAAAAAGTTAATTTAGCCATGAAAGAAATATCTCGCGGTTGTATGGAATTTATTGGTTGCGAATATATAGAATCTCTTGTTGAAAAATATTATGAAAATGGAAGTGAATTTATAGTAAAAGCGGGATTTGATCCAACTGCACCTGATTTGCATTTAGGGCATTCTGTATTATTACATAAACTAGCCACATTACAAAATTATGGTGGCAGAGTCAAGTTTCTTATAGGAGATTTTACAGCTACAATTGGAGATCCATCTGGAAAAAATGAAACTAGAAAACCATTGAGTTTTGAAGAAGTAACACAAAATGCAAAAACATACGAAGAGCAAGTTTTTAAAATTCTAGATAGAAACAAAACAGATATTTGTTTTAATAGAGAGTGGCTAGGGAAACTCACAAGTGTTGATATAATGAAACTTACTGCACAATATTCTGTTGCAAGAATGATGGAGAGAGATGATTTTGAAAAAAGATATAAAGAAAACCTACCAATTTCAATTGTAGAATTTATGTATCCTTTACTGCAAGGCTATGATTCTGTTGTTTTGAAATGTGACATTGAACTTGGTGGAAATGATCAAAAATTTAATTTGTTGGTTGGTAGGGCATTGCAAAGGGCTTATCAATGCAATAAAGAGCAAAGTGTTATGACTATGCCACTTCTTGAAGGATTAGATGGAATTAACAAAATGAGTAAAAGTTTAAATAATTATATAGGCGTAACAGAATCTCCTAAAAACATGTATGCTAAAATACTTAGTATTTCTGATGACCTTATGTGGCGTTATTATGAATTAATTAGCGAAAAGAGTATAGAGGAAATACAAAATTTAAAAAATGGTGTAAATGAAAATAAACTTCACCCAAAAGCAGTAAAAGAAACCCTTGCTTATGAAATTACAAGAAGATTCCATACAGAAAAAGAAGCACAAAAAGCACAAGATGAATTTAATGCGATTTTTAGTAAAAAAGAGATTCCAACAGATTTAATTACAAAAGATATAAAAAAAGGAGAATGGATATGCAAAGTGCTTGTAGATTTAAACTTTTCTCCATCTAGCTCTCAAGCAAGGAGAGATATTAAAGCAGGTGCATTAAGTATAAATAAAGAAAAGCAAATTGATGAAAACTTTAAATTTTTATCAAATGGTGAATTTATTATAAAACTTGGTAAAAGAAAATTCGCTAAAATTATTGTTAATGATTAATAAGGTAGATATATGAATAATTTGTTTAAGAGCTTGAAAATAGGAAAACATACTATAAAGTATCCTATTTTTCAAGGTGGAATGGGTGTTGGTATAAGCTGGGACGAACTTGCTGGAAATGTATCAAAAGAAGGTTGTTTGGGGATTATTTCTGCTGTTGGAACAGGATATTATAAAAATATGGGATTTGTTGATAAGATTTTATCAAGCAAACCATTTGAAGCTATTAACTTTTATAGTAAAAATGCGTTAAATGAAATATTTAAAAATGCAAGAAAAATTTGCGGTAATAAACCACTTGGCACAAATATACTTTATGCTATTAATGACTATGGAAGAGTTGTAAGAGATGCTTGTGAGGCTGGTGCAAATATGATTATAACTGGTGCTGGTTTGCCAACAAATATGCCTGAATTTACAAAAAATTTTCCCGAAGTAGCATTAATACCAATTGTTTCCTCTGCTAAGGCATTAAGGATTCTATGTAAAAGATGGAGTGATAGATATAAAAGAATACCTGATGCTGTTGTAGTAGAGGGGCCGCTTAGTGGTGGACATCAAGGGTTTAAGTATGAAGATTGTTTTAAAGCAGAATATCAACTTGAAAGTATAGTGCCACAAGTTGTAGAAGAAAGTAATAAATGGGGAAAAATACCAATATTAGCGGCAGGTGGCATATGGGATAGGAAAGATATAAATAAAATGTTGTCTTTAGGTGCAAATGGTGTGCAAATGGGGACAAGATTTTTAGGAACTAAAGAATGCGATGCAAAAGCATACCAAAAGATTCTACCAAATATAAATAAAGATGATATTGAGTTGGTCAAATCACCCGTTGGTTATCCTGCTAGAGCGATAAAAATAGGTGTTTTAGATAGACTTAAAGAAGGTAATGCACCAAAAGTTAAATGTATAAGTAATTGTGTTAGCCCATGTCAAAGGGGTAAAGAAGCAAAAAAAGTTGGATATTGCATAGCCGATAGTCTTGGGAAGGGTCATTTAGGAAATTTGCAGGAAGGTTTATATTTTAGTGGTGCAAATGGCTATCGTGTTAATGAAATTTTAAGCGTTAAAGAATTGATTGATGAATTAACTCAACGCTAATATGAGATAATAATGCGTTATGTATTAATTTTTACACTACTTATAAGTGGATTATATGCTGATACCTTACGCATTTTAAAATCTATTCCTTTTGGTGCATCTAGTTTAAGATTAGATGCAAATAGAGTAATTCAAGAGAGAGAAGTAAGTGTCCATAGGTTAAATGAAAATAGTATCTTTATAGATATATATGGTGTATGGACTCCTACAGGAAGAAAAGAATATGATTTTCCAAATAATACACAAATTACAATTGCACAAAATAATAAGCAAAGATTAAGAGTTCTTATTGTTTTAAACAATAAAACAACATTTGAATATAAAATAAAAGGAAATGTATTTTATATATCAATAATAGAAAAACAACCAAAAAAAAATGTAAAACCAATTGCAGATTCTAAAAAATTACATAATAATATAAATAAAGAAAAAATAAATATAGTCAAAAAAGAAGAATCAACAAAGCAAATAACCAAACAACAGCCCCAACATGCTAGAAATTACCCAAAGCCAATTTTAGTTTCAAAAACAAATTTAAATAGCAAAAATAGAAAAAAAATAGTTATCTTAGATCCCGGTCATGGTGGTAAAGATTGTGGCACACAAGGAATAGCACAAACTTGTGAAAAGCATATAGTTTTAAATGTAGCAAAACTTACTGCAAAAGAACTTGACAGAAGAGGTTATGTAGTATATATGACGCGTAATAGTGATGTTTTTATTGAATTGCAAAGAAGAACAGAGATGGCAAATGAAATTCATGCTGATTTGTTTATATCTATTCATGCTAATTCAATGCCTATAGGTTCTAGTAAAAAACCAAAAGGTGTAGAAACATATTTTTTATCGACTGCTAGGACAGAGAGGGCAATTAATGCAGCAGCAAATGAGAATCAAGGTATAGCAGAATATTCACCTACAACAATTGCATCATTTTTAACATCCCAAAGAATTATAGCATCTAATAAACTAGGTATGGATGTGCAATCTGGAATTTTAAAGCAGCTTAAAACAAAATATAATGAAAATCTTGATGGTGGAGTAAGAGAAGGTCCATTTTGGGTTCTAGTTGGAGCATTGATGCCATCAATACTTATAGAAATTGGATATAATTCACATCCAATAG
This sequence comes from Helicobacter sp., assembly GCA_029257755.1. Lineage (GTDB taxonomy): Bacteria > Campylobacterota > Campylobacteria > Campylobacterales > Helicobacteraceae > Helicobacter_A. Next base: position 466 of record JARIAP010000104.1, on the reverse strand, counting down.
AAGCACAAAGATTAAAAGATATAAACTATCAATTGTTATTGGCAAAAGGTATAGCAAATGGAGTTGATGGATATATAAGTAAAAATCCATAAATTTGACTAATTTATTATATAAAATCGTATTTTATGGTAATTTAATATATAAACTAAATTTTAATTTACATATAAATACAAAAGTATGAAATATTTGTGTTTTATTATGATTTTTATTTATATATTTAAAAAAATGTCGATAATATTATAGTATTTTTATATTTTGTAGATAATAAAATCCACTAAAATACATTGTATTATGGAATACAAATTTCTTATATTTATTGATTTTTGCTTAGTGTAATTAGGAGAATAACATGGCGGGAAAAATTACCTCTCTTGGACTTGGTAGTTCTGTTTTAAATGCTGATGTAATTGATAAACTGAGAAAAGCTGATGAAGACAATGTAATTAAACCTGTTGATAAAAAAATG
>JARIAP010000098.1 GCA_029257755.1 Helicobacter sp. | reverse complement strand
AATGCAGCAATAGAAGCAGCAAGGGCAGGGGAGCATGGACGCGGCTTTGCAGTAGTAGCAGATGAAGTAAGAAAGTTAGCAGAGCGAACTCAAAAAAGCTTAGGAGAGATAGAAGTAAATGCAAATATATTATCTCAAAGCATTAATGATGTATCAGAATCTATTAAAGAGCAAACACAAGGCGTTGAAAAAATAAATGAATCTGTTGCACAACTTGATGCTACCACACAACAAAATGTTAGCATAGCTAATAATTCTCATTTAATAAGTAATGCCCTTGAAAAAGTAGCTACAAAAATACTTGATGATGTAAAACAAAAGAAATTCTAATGCTTAATTAGATAAATAACTCTTAACTAATGCATGTTGTATATTGCTAAATTATTATTTAATTTTTATATAAATATTTTATATTAAACTAACATGATAACAATCAAATCAATATTTATTCACTAAATTTAAGGCTACACATAAATATAGCGTTTGTCTTTATATATATTATTATATAAAATAAGTAAAAAAAATAAGTTATCCAAATATATATAAACATAACATATAATTAACTACATTTTGCTATAATCTTAAATGTATTGTAAAAAACTCACAAAATGCTTAATATAAAGGATAAAGTATGGAAGTAAAATTTAAAGGTTCACCAGCAAAACTTAGTGCAAATACAATTAAAATTGGCGATAATGCTCCAAAAGTAAATCTTGTAGCAAAAGATTTATCACAAGTGCAAGTAGGTGGTGCAAATGGTATATATCAAATTATTAATGTTGTGCCAAGCCTTGATACAGGTGTATGTGCTACACAAACCCGTCGTTTTAATCAAGAAGCAGCAAAGCTTACTAACGCAAAAGTGTATGTTGTTTCTTTAGATTTACCATTTGCTCAAGGGAGATTTTGTAGCACAGAAGGGATTGAAAATCTTAGCACATTGAGTGATTTTGTTAATAAAGATTTTGGTAGAGAATATGGTTTAATACTTGAATCTTCGTCTCTTATGGGGCTACTTACTCGTGCAGTGATTGTAGTTAATCCAGAAGGTAAAGTTATATATGTGGAAGTTTGTGAAGAAATCACAAATGAGCCAAATTATGAAAAGGCTATGAGTGCGGTTACACAATAATATTTTTATTAGAGTAATGCAAAATAAAATTTTTGTATAAATTAGTATAGATTTTTATGAATATAGACATTAGTCATGCAAATATATAATATAGAGTTTAAAAAGTGTAGTATATCTAAACTAAATATATAAATCGTTGTTTTTCTGTCTTATTATTTTGTGTCATTTATTATATTTGTTATACAATTTACAATAAAACAAATTTAAAGTAAATATCTAGTGTTATATAACCTATCTAAAGCAATAAGATTTTACGAATTAAGATTAGTAAATTCTTGTGCATTTTTTTAAACATAAATAGCATAATATTTCTAAACTAAATCTAAACAACTTATAGATAGTAATTTTATTATTTATAGTTATAGACTATTTTTAATCTTAGATAACTTCTATTGTTTAAGCAAATAGGGCTAAATATATTAATATTATTTATTGTATTCATTTCATAGCTAATATAACTTACTCTATTTAATGGGTTTTCTTACTAGGATTTAACACTTGTTTATTATAATATTAAGTATATTTATGGAGTATTATATATTAATGCTTCCATTGAGAATAAATTCTTAATTTTTTATTATTACTTTTATTAGAATAACCATATATAAAATAAGTTTTATACTTCTTCTAGTGAATCTATTTTTATTAAAATTATTTATATGTGAAAAAAGCAAAATAATAGATTATGTAAATATTATTGTCCTATTGTATTATTGTTCATATAGTTTGCTACTTCATTGCAAAAATTTTTTCCTTTATAAATATTCGCTACAGATATCCTTGCAGTTTGTGTATATTTATGTTCAATAATTATGGTATATGTATTGATTATATATGGGAAAAACCCTTGATTATACATAGCCCCACCACAATTTTCCCATATAATGCCATTAAATCCTTTTGTCCATGGCAAAAACCCCCTGTGAAACCATAAACCACTCTTATCAATAAATACATATTGAGAATGTAATGATAAGCAAGATAGCGTTAATATTATTGCTTGAAATCCTATAAATGCAGGAACAATATACCAAAAATATTGTGGCATTAGCATATTTACGGCTATAGCAACAAGTGGAACAAAAATAACAACATGGACAAAAAATAGCTTTACATATTCAGTCCAAGATATACCATATTTTTTGAAACTTAAATCACTTATATTTATTTCGCCATTTTCCACATTCATTATAAATCCCTTATTTTTGTTTATTATTATATCAAATATTTGTTGTTTATGCAAAACTATTTATGTTATATATTAACTACTCAATATATAACATATAAGTGTATTTTGTGGTTACAAATTATCTTATAAAATTATTACCATGTTAAAATTTTATTTAATGGATGAGAGTTTGGTTTTTCATCTTCTATAGTTATTTTTTTGCCTATAAAATTTTCATAATTTTCTAAAGAGTAATTAAAATTTTCTGGTGCAATATTATTATATGTAATGTAACCATGAGTAGAATTTTTAATTATTTTTTCTATATAAATATCTTGAATATTTTTTCTTAATTCACTAAAAGCATAATTACTAATTACTAAATCATATTCTTTTGTTTCTAAATCATCAATATTAACGAAATGTAATTTATCTTGAATTTCATTAAAGTTTGAAAGGTATTTTTTACCTAAATATAAAACAGAATCTAAATCAATAAAAGTATAGCTTTTTATATTAAAAAATGACATAATAATTCTTGATTGACCGCCATAGCCAATACCTATTTCACAAATGTTTTTATTTTTTAAATCTCCAAATTTCGTTATTAAATCAGATAATACCTTTATATATCTTAGTGTTGATGGTGAAAAATATCCAACTTCATTATAATATCTTATAGACGCACCGCCATAGTAATCATTGCGTTTAAAATCATTAAGATTAGTTTCATTAAAATTGCCAACCCTTAAAATTTCATTGAGATATTCTTGCCCTAGTAAATCATCAACATGCTCTAAAACATCAGTATAAATTGGATTTGTCCTAAAATATTTAAATGTAAGACAATCAGTTGCCGCTTTTAGACAAAAATCGCTATATAAATTATCTTTTGTATCAGTTAAACTTGATTTGTAATTGGAACTCATATCGTTATTATCATTTTTCTTGCTAAATATTTTTTTAATAAAATTCATTGTAACCCCTTAAGTATGTAATAAAGTAAGCGTATTTTACAAAAAAAAAATAAATAAGTCAAGCAAAAAAGAATACTATTGCAATAACATTTACCATTTATTATATATAGTGTTACATTTAGTAGAATTTTATAAGTTTACATATTATATTTAACTATGTGTTTGTAGTAAAGTTTATTTTATAGCAATCAATTACCAACTATAAGACGATTAAATGTATCTTGTAACGCACGAGCATTGGGTTTTGTTATATTTCTTAGAGAATCTGCTTGGCTTTGTGTTGCACTTATAGGTTGTTTTAATACTATCCATCTAACTCCTTGACTACATGGTGGTGTTGTTATTGAACCATCAAATTGGTATGATGATAGGTTGTTTGGTAAAAGCTTATTAATATCTACATTTGCTATAAAATTAGATTTATTTGGTATTGTGGGTAAGTTTTTTATAATAGTTGTTAGCAATGGATTAGCTCGTCCTTCTGTTATTAACACAGACAATATTACTTTAGTTCCATTTGTATCTTCATGTAAAAATTGTGCTTCTATAATACCATGCATGGAATCAATAGCATTTTCACCCGGTGTTTTTAGATAAATCTTATTTAATTGATAGCGTCTACCGCCCATTTCTAAAAAATTACCTTTAGGATATGTTATTATAAACGTAGAATGTTGCAACGTTAGATTAACACCTTTAGCAACATTATATTTTAATGCAAAACTATTGGCACCATTTTTGACATTTTTTGTAACTATATTTATAGGTGACTGCTGATTTCCTTTCTCACAACCAAGATATAACGGATTTATATTAGCCCAATATTGAGGAGCTATATTGTTTGAATATCCCCAATCATCCCTTGATATAACATTAGCATTACATATAATAGGCAAATAAACAATAAATAAATATTTGCTAAGTTTCATAATTAACCCCTATAATTTCATAAATCAGCATGACATTATATCTAATTTATACGCTTTTATTACATTAAGCGTATAGTAAATATTTGTTATAATTTATAATATATTAAGTTAAATTACATAATTCTAATGTTTAAATTTGATTATATTTATATATAGATCATATAGACAACTCTATTTTTTGATAACATTTTCTAAGTCTTTTTTTACCATTACTATTTCATCTATAATACTTGGGGAGCCCCTTAATAGCGAATGTAACTCAAGAAAATAAATGTTATTGTTCTTTACCGCCTTTAAATATTTAAACGACGGATTAGATTTTACCAACTCATCTTTATTAGAAATTCTTAATCCATACAATATAATATCTGGATTCTTAGATACTAAAAATTCAGAATTAAGTATAGATTGCCTTCCTACAATATCTTTTGCTATGTTGTTAATACC
>JARIAP010000074.1 GCA_029257755.1 Helicobacter sp. | reverse complement strand
AGGATTTTAATAAATTTGAAGATATTTTAATAGATAACAATGATTATAGCACATATACAGATAAGCAAAAAGAGATGGTAGAGAATCTAAAAAATATGTATATAGTGCTAAATAAAGCAATATATTCTCTACACACCACATTATGTAATGATAAAGCTAATGAAAGCCCTAGAGCTAGAAGAAGAAACTATCTAAAAGCCATAGAAGAATATAATGAAGCAATAGATTCTTTATATAAAAATAACATACAAAACAATAAATCAATGCCTAATCCATTCCTCTAAATTAAACAAAATATTTAAGTATAAATATTTCATATTAATTGCTATGTTATATATTGCAATTAAACACATTAAGCTACAAAATTGACATTTAGTTGATAGAATCAAAAATTCACAATTTTAAAATAAGATAAATAATGGGGATAGTTTGGTGAAAATTTTTATTATTCTTATCATTAGCATTTGTTATGCTTTTTCGCAAGAAATCACAAAAGATAATATAAATAACACTATTATTAATAATGAAAAAATAGATTCAAAAGTTTTAAATACAAATGAGATTGATAGAAAAAACGATGAAATACAAAATAAAATCAATGATGAATATAGTAAAATAAAAGAACCTAAAATTACTTCAAATACATTGTTTAATAAATCATTCTTTTCTATATTTAAAATAAGTGAGCCTTGGTATGTCCTGCCTACATATTATAGTTTTAGTAAAATGTATGATAATAGAATTATGCAAACAGAGATAAAGTCTCAAATAAGCTTTAGATTTGATATATTAAATGATATTATCTGTAAATTTTGCTCTTTTAGCTTTGATTATACACAAAGAATATATTTACAAACATATAATGATAAATATAGCTCACCGCTTAGAGATTTTGATTTATCACCATCAATAAGTTTTGTATATAAAAAGCCAATACCTATATTTAATGGTGATGGTGGATATTTTAATTGGTTTTCTATTGGATATAAACATACAAGTAATGGTGAGAGTGAATATAAGAATATGAATGATCCTAGACAAGCACAATATAATAATAATTTTGTGCGTAGCAAGGCATTTGATAGATTAGTATTTGAAACAAATTATAGATATAAAGATTTTAATGCTAGATTTAGGACATGGGCTAATATGTCAATAATAGCATTTGATGGTGCAAAAACAAATGGGGATATAGGAAAATATAGTGGCTATGGCGATATAAAATTATCTTATAAATATAAAGACAATTTATTTGAATTGTATCTAAATAATATTATAAATAATTATTTTACTAAAGAATATTGGGATTGGAAAGGGCATATTGAATTAGGATATAGCTATGGTATTACAAAACATTATGCAATTTATATACAATATTTATATGGTTATGGTGATAGTTTATATGAGTATAGTTTGCCTGTAAATAGAATAGGTTTAGGTTTAAGACTAAGAGATTTTTAACTTTTAAATATTTGATTGATTTTATTTATTTTGATTATTTTAAACTAGTGTGAATATATTTCTATACTCATTGAGTGATTTTGACATTCTTCTATAACTTGACATAAAACTAATGTGAGTTGGTTATATATTTCATTAATAGCAATATCATTTCTTGAGAATGCTATATTTATTAATCCATCTTGACTTGGCAATATTACCTTACAAGCTTTATTTGATATAGATTGTATTGTAATGAATGATATTAATAATTCCATATTTTTCATACTAATATCACCATATATAATAATTGGCTTTATACATTCTGTGCCTTTAGTTTGTATATACCCATTCTTAGTAACAAAAATTCCATTTAATTGCATACTAATATACTCTACCATTTGAGTATAACAAAAATCTTGACATATAGAAATAGTTTCTATATTTTTATCTAATGTTTGTATGTATTGACTTATTAAGGTTTCAAGATTGCTTATATAAGATTTTATATCAAATTCACTATAATTATATTTATAAACTAAATCAAATATTTCTTGTGAATATTTAGATATTTTATCATGTGTTTTCATATTTGTATGTATAAGAAAATTATCTATAAATTCTCGTGCATTTTGTGTATGAAAATTAGATAATTCGTATCTCATAAAATAATCATTAATGGATAATGATTGTTTATATCGTATAAATTTTTGTCTCTGTGCTTCATATTTTTTTCTATTATTATCTGTTACACTATATTTAAATACAGATTCTAATAATTCTAATTCTTCTATTTTTTCCTTTGCAAAACTAAAATAATTTGATATTACTAAATCATTAGGATTCTCATTTTCTATTGTATATGGTATATGTAAAAATGAGCATGATGGGCTTAAATTAATCAAGTCTTTTGGCACAATAAAGCTTATTTTATCTAATAGCAATAATACAGAATCTATATCCATAGCATATACACTAAGCCCATCAACTACACCTGCATATAATTTCTTACCACTATTTGCAATATCTTGCAAACTATGTAAATTTTCTTCACCACTTACAAAATCTAAGCCTATACCATAAATCCTAGTATCGCATAAAATTTTTGTTGTTTTGTTACTTGCACCAAAAAATGTAGTTACAATAGCATTAATCCCATAATCTGCTATTTGATTATAAAAATCTTTTATAACTTTAGAATCTAAATCTTCATTTTGTGTAAATATTGGCTCACTAAATTCAATATATATTATTTTATCAAGTGTGCTTAAAGATTCTATTAATCTCAAATAAGCATCTTTAACATTATCAAAGAATATTGATTTATCAATATTTGCTTTAGTTCTTGCAAGAGAAAAATATGTAAAGAATCCAATTAAACTAATTTTTGGAATATAACCTAATTTCCTTGCATGTGAATACTCTTCTATAATTTTTATAGGATTTATTTTGTAGGTATCATCTTCACTTAATTTTGGCACTACAAAATAGTATTTTGTATCAAACCATTTGCTAGTAGAATCAAACTCAAAGCTATCTTCACCTTTAGCCATAGCAAAATATTGACTAAGCCACTCCATGTCTCTATATTCTTTTGGGATAATCCCTAACATGATACTTAAATCAAGCATATTGTCATATAGGCTAAAGTCATTAATTGTTGTGAAATAAAAATTATCTTGATATTTCCAATTTGCCTCTCTAAACTTAACAATTTCTACTAAAAATTCATTTTTAGATATTTTTCCTATGCAATAAGATTCAATTAAATGTTTTAACTCTAAGTTTAATCCAATGCTAGGAAATCCAATTATACTCAAATTAATAACTCCTAATTAATTATGAATTTAATTTTTGTCTTAATAGCTCATTTACTCTTGCTGGATTCATGCCTTTTGCTTGTTTCATAACCTGCCCTACAAAAAATCCTAACATTTTCTCTTTACCCGCCTTGTATTCCGCAACCTTATCTTCATTATTGCTTAAAATAGTATCAATCATACTAATAATAGCATTATCATCATTTATTTGCTCTAAGCCTAAATCTTTAATCAATAAATCAACATCACCACCTTTTTTATCTACTAAAATATCAAGTATTTCTTTTCCACCTGCACCACTAATCTTTTTTTCTTCTATTCTTTTTACAAGAGTAGCAAGGGTTTGCTTAGTAATTCCACAAGTTGCAATAGTGTTTCCATTCTTTAATCTACCTTGTAATTCTACACTTAACCAAGTGTATGCACCCTTAGGGGAAATGCCATTATCTACTAAATATTCAAAATATTTCGTTAAGTCTAAATCTTGTGTTAAAACTCTTGCATCATTTTCTTTAATACCAAAAGATTCTATATATCGTTTAACTTTAATATCTGGCATTTCAGGTATATTCCTAGCTTTTGCTAGTAATTCATCATCTAAAAACACAGGCAATAAATCTGGATCATTAAAATATCTATAATCAGCACTTTCTTCTTTGCCTCTCATTGACTTTGTAATACCTTTATCAGTATCAAATAATCTTGTTTCTTGATATACCTCATCATCATAAGTGCCATTTTCAAAAGCATTTTGTTGTCTTTGAACTTCATATTCTATAGCTTTTTGAATAAATTTAAAACTATTTAGATTCTTAATTTCAACGCGAGTATAGAATCTATTTTCGCCCTTTGGTCTAATTGATACATTTGCATCACATCTAAAACTACCCTCTTGCATATTAGCATCGCTTATTTCTAAAAACTTTACAATTGAATGAAGTTTTTTAAGATATGCTATTGCTTCTGTGCTACTTCTCATATCAGGCTCACTAACAATTTCAAGCAATGGTGTGCAAGCCCTATTTAAGTCAATTTTTGAACAATCGCCCTCATGTATATTTTTACCTGCATCTTCTTCAAGATGTGCCCTTGTTATACCTATATCTTTTTTTATACCATCTATATTTATTTCTATTTTACCTTTACCTACTATAGGAACTTCAAATTGACTAATTTGATAAGCTTTTGGTAAATCTGGATAAAAATAATTTTTTCTTGCAAATATGGAGTTTTGATTAATTTGTGCACCTATCGCAGTGCCAAATGATATAGCCTTTGATACAGCTTCTTTATTCAACACAGGAAGAGCACCGGGCAAACCTAAACAAACAGGGCAGACATTCATATTTGGTTCTTCTCCAAAACTAGTAGCACAAGAACAAAATATTTTTGTTTTTGTATTAAGTTGAACATGGACTTCTAGTCCAATAATAGTTTCAAAATTGCTCATAATCATCCTTAAATAATGGAATCTACACTAAAAGCAAGTTAATAATATTCTTGCAATAAAAGTTTATAATTATAATTATATGAAGTAAATAAGGATAAATCTATCAATGAAACATTATGATTATTATATGCGTATATTAATAATTATTTGTATTTGTGTTATTAGCATTTCTATATATATGAAATATGATAAAATGGAATATAAAGAAAATAATAATAAAGAAGAAAATAAAATAAATAATATACAACAAGATACTACAAATAATATTGAATTTAATATTCCTACTATAATAAAATCTAGCTTTGAATGCTATACATTAATAACAAAACAAGCAAATATTAAACAAAGGGATTCTAATAATAGTAAAACAATTTTTCAAATTAAAAAAGGGCAAAAAATATGCTTAAACTTCCCTCAAGATATTTTAAACTCAAACCTACAAATTACATTAAAAGATATTATGGGTAAATGGGTTATAATAACAATAATGAATGATGAAATATTATTGCGTGGATATTTACCAATAGATACACTAAGAAACAAAAACAATCAAATACCTAATAATACTCATATAAAAGATTCTATAAATAATGCAAAAACAATATCATTAAAAATACCAAAAATAAAGAGTTATAATATACCAAATATACATGGCACAATAGAAATAAAAAATATAATAAAAATTATAGAATCTGCATTAAAAAAAGATGATATTGAAGAGGCTAGAAAATGGTTAGCATTAGCACAAGATATTAATCCAAATGAAATTGATATATATAAGCTATATATTATATTGTTAAATAAAGAAGGTAATCAAGAAGAAGCAAATAAATTATCAAATGAAATAAATAAATACGAAAGATTAAAAAACAAATAACAATTTAATTAGGCTAATATTTAATTATATTATTACAAACACCTTATTAATCAAATATAACATTAGAAATATTTAATACAATAGCATTAATTATCTATTTGTAAGGCATTATTTAGATATTCTAAAATTTGATCACAATTTCTAGAGCGAATTAAATCTGAATGCTTAATTAAACTATGATTTATCTCAAAACCATCTTTAAGATTTGCTATAATTGTTGTTATACCATTTGTGCGAGCACACTTTAATGCGGGTATTAAATCAATGTCTTTAGAAAAAACTAAGATTCTATCTGCAAGTTTATTATAAACAATATGTGCTATATCAAGCCCTATTAACATATCTACTTGTTTTTGTATAATTATTGGTCTATTATTCAAATCATATCCACGAAATTTAGATATACCAAGCCTTGTTGCAACATAAGGTAACTCTGCTATATCATCTAAGAATTTTATTGTTTGTGTAATTTTTGATTGATAATCATCATCTTTATTTTGATGTGTTTTATCAAATTCTAAAGGTTTTGCAGTATAAAAAAATATTTTCTTTAATATTTCTTCTTTAAGCAAAAAAGAATGTATTAGAGCTAAGACATGATAAGCATTATTATAGTTCATACTAACTTCATTAAAATTTGGAAATTGTGAATCTTTTTGAATATTTTTAATCTCATGTCTTAGATTCTCCCAATCAACAAAAATTATTGTATTCATCATTATCCCCTTTAAAATAAATTATGCACTACTAAAATACTAAATATTATATCTAAAATAATATTTAATTATTAATTTAGCAAATAAATATAAATAAAATCTTAAAGAATATTATTTTAAGCTTTTAATTAATTATTTTTAAAACTTTTATTATTAATTATTATTATAAGATTCTAAAAATTTATTTATATTATCTTCTTCTCCTTGTATTTTTAAATCAATATAGGATTGCAAAAAACTTTTACTTATAATGTTTAGATTGTATTTTTGAACTAAATATATTATTCTATTATAATTTGAATTTCTTTCTTTTATATCAATTACTATTGTTTTTTTATATAGTTTAAGTAAGTCAAGATCTTTTAACTTTAAAATAGCATTTAAACTAGATTGAGTATAAGCCCTAACTAAACCGCCAACACCAAGCTTAGTTCCACCAAAATATCTAACACAAACACATAAAGAGTTAATTAGTTTTTCACCACGCATTACTTCTAACATAGGAATACCAGAACTTCCTTTTGGTTCTCCATCATCACTGCTACCTTCAATTATATGATCATATTCATTAAAGATTCTAAATGCTAACACAAAATGAACAGCCTTTTTGTGATTTCTACGCAATTGCTCTAATATAAAGTTTTTATGTATATTAAATAATAAATTGCAATAATTGTTAGAATCTAAATTAACTTTAGCCTTATAAATATCGCTTGAAAGTGGAATAGGAAATAAATAACAAAGAAACTTAGAACCCTTTACTTCATATAAATCTATGGGAGTTACAAAATCTATCTGTAACTTAGAATTATCCAAACAATAAAAAGTATTCATGAAATTTATTTATATAAAACCTTTACCAACACGCCCAACATTTTCAACAGAAAAATTAAGATTTTCAGCATAAATACTATCATCAATAAAAACTTTATTTGCTTCTAAAATCAATGTAGAGCTAGTTTCACTAAAATTTAAAATATCTTTAAAATCACAAAAAAATGCAACCAAGCAACCATCTACAATCGGTGGGTATCTATCACTAATCATTTTAGTATTGATCTTATAAGTATCAGTTTCACTTACATTATATGGTAATTCTTCGCTTGTTTGTTTCATAGATTCTAAAAAATCATGTTGAACACTACAAATCGTAGCAATCTTAGTCATTTTAGCATTTAATAATGTATCTTTTATATCACCATTACTTTTATTCATAATGCTTATTCCAAATATCATAGGAGTTGCACAAAGCGGGGCAAAAAAACTAAAAGGTGCTAGATTTATAACTCCTGCATTACTTATAGTGCTTATCCATGCAATGGGACGAGGCGTAATAGAATTGCTTAAAATCTTATAATTTGCAAGTGGGGTAGAACATGATATATCAAGTAACATATTATTCCTATAATTACTTATGAAATATAATTAAACAAGGGTATATAATCAAGAACATAGGATACTACAAATATAGAGCCAATGCAAAGCAACGCACAAATTAAAACTATACCTCTAATTGATGAGGTGCTATTGTCTTCATAATACTCTTCATTATCAATAAGTGGTTTTTTAAAATACATTGCAACAATTATTTTTAAATAATAACAAACTGCTATAGCACTGCTTAATATCATTATTATAGCAAGGGCAATTTCATCTCTTTGTAACGCATTTGTAATGATAAAAATTTTACCCCAAAATATAGAAAATGGCGGGATACCAGCAAGTGATACCATAAATAAAGCCATTACTAAAGAAATAATAGGGTGTTTATTTGAAAAACCATAAAATTTTTCAAAAGAATAATCATATCTTGAACGAGAATTTTTTGGCTTATTCATCCAAAGTAGTGCAAAAGCACCTAAATTTGTAATAAAAAATAATATCCAGTATAACGCTAAAGTTTCAAAACTACCAAGATAAATACATGCAAGAGCAAAACCAGAATGAGATATTGAACTAAATGCTAACATTCTTTTTACATCTTTTTGCAAAAGAGCCATTATATTTGGCAATAAAATAGTGATAAATAAAAGAATCTTTAATAACTGCTCAATATATCCTTTATCATTTAATGCCGAATTTCCATTAAAAATAGCTCCAAATATAGATGCAAATACAGCGAAACCAGCAATTTTAGGAACAACAGATATATAACCTGCAATAACAGGATTACTTCCCTCATAAACATCAGGCATCCAGCTATGCCATGGAACTAATGATATTTTAAAACCAATACCAGCAACAATAAAAACAACACCAAATATTAATAACATAACATTTAATACATGTGCATTCTTAAGTATATTTAATCCCAATTTATAATAAATCATACTATCTCTTAAATTAAAACTAGAAACATAACAATATACAAACATAATACCAAGTATAAAAAATATACTAGCTAATGCACTTGATACAAAATACTTAATACTAGCTTCAACGCCATAAATTCTACGATTAAAAGCCATAAATGCTGCTAAAGGCAAACTTCCTATTTCTAAACCAAGCAATACCACAATAAAGTTACTAGAATTAACCATTAACATAAAACCAGCAACAGAAAATAAATAAAGAGGATAAAATTCAGGAGTTTGAAATTCTACAAACTTTTGTTTTGAAAATGTAAGAAATATAAAGAAAAATGAAGAAATTAATATAATATATTCAGACATTAATGTGATTGATGAAACATTAGAAATATGCCCTAAGCTTAAGCAAAACAAAAATGATGAAGCTATAAAAATCATGCTTAAAGATAAACTTGTGTTTCGTGAAAACTTACTTGCAAAAGTATTGCTAAAAAGCACTACAATAGCACCTAAAACCAAAATAGTAGAAGGCATATACATATACATATATAAAAATAAATCATTACTAAATTGCATATTACTCATGCTCTACTCCTCCATCATTATTTGTATTTTCAAATGAATTAATAATTAAACCACCATTTACTCTATATAAATGTTGCTTTGTGCTTTCTTCTTGTGAATTTGAATACATTGTGCCAATTAATTGTTGGATAGAAGTTTGCATGGATTTTAAAATTGTATTTGGAAATACACCAAGCCATATAATAATTGCTACTATAGGCAATATAACACAATATTCTTTAAAATATAAATCCTTTAGATTTTTATATAAAACTACATCTTTTGTAGTATCACCATAAAATACATTTTTAAATAAATATAGCATGTAACTAGCAGAAATAATCAAAGTTGTTCCAGCAAATGCGGTTACAATAGGAGAAGTTTGAAAATAACCATACAAAGATAAAAACTCACCAACAAAACCTATGGTAAGTGGTAAGCCAACATTTGAAAGCATAACAATAGCAAATAATGTAGAATAATGAGGCATAACTTCAGCAACACCGCCAAAATCATCAATATGTCTTGTAGATGTGCGATAATATAACATACCAGCTAAAAGAAATAATGCTCCACTTGTAATACCATGTGCAACCATCATAAAAATTGCACCACCTATACCCTCACCATTAAAACTAAAGATTCCAAGCACAACAATACCCATATGAGAAATTGAGCTATATGCTATAACTTTTTTAATATCTTTTTGTTTAAATGCAATTATTCCAGCATATACAACCATAATAACAGCTAATACACTTATTATTGACATAAAATGCACACTTGCATCAGGAAACAAAGGTAATGAAAATCGCAAAAATGCGTAAGTTCCCATCTTAGAAAGTAACGCAGATAACATAACACTACCTAATGCTGGAGCTTCACTATAAATATGAGGTAACCAAGTGTGTAATGGTATAATCGGTATCTTAACGGCAATAGAAATGAAAAACCCTAAGAAAAGCCATATTTGTAATTCTAATGGAATTTGCAATTCATTTAACCACACATTTAAATCAAAGCTAAAACTACCCAATTGTTCATAGCATAAATAACCTATGTAAAGAATAGATACAAGCATCAATAAGCTTGAAGCAAATGTATAAACAAAAAACTTTAATCCAATATATATTTTTTGACCACTTCCCCAAACTCCAACCATATATAATACAGGTAAAAGTGCAAGTTCCCAACAAGTATAAAAGAAAAGAACATTTTGAAATGAAAATAAAGCCATTAATATACCTTCCAAAGAAAGCAAACATACAACAAATGGCTTTGCATTATCTCTTCGTTGTAAATATATATTTGCAATAAACATGATAAAAGCAGTTAAAACAATCAAAAACAAGGAGATTCCATCAACAGAAACAATATAATCAATGCCTAATTGAGGAATTAAAAAAACTTTTGTAAAAAACTGCACATCAGAAATATTAGCACGATAGCTTATCCACAATACAACAACTAAAATAAGTTCAATAAATGAAATAATACGACCAAATCTTTTAGCCCCACTATCATCAAACATAAAGATAAATAAACATGCGACAAGGGGGCAAACAATAATCAAACTTAATAGATATTCCACTTTATCTCCTTGTCTAATATAATATGAAATAAATTAAAGTTATAAACAAAATAAATGCTACACCAGCACTCATAAGTCTCAACATACTACTTAAGTTGCCATTTTGCATAGGCTTTAATATATAGCTTAAAAATAAGAAAAACCTACCAACCCCATCTACAATTTTATCTAAAATTCCCATATCAATAATATGATAGAAAAATTCAGAGAAAAATGCAAAAGGCTTAACAAATAAAGCTCTATACAGATTAGGTATATAATATTCATTTGTTAGAATCTTGTGTAAAATGTTTTGTTTTGTTTCTTTATAGCCATTTTTATACATAAAATAAGCTAGTATTATTGAAATAAAAACAAGCCCAAGTGTTACAATAATTAATAACATAGCATTATTTAAATGAATATTGCTAGGCACAAGAGCAGTTGATAAAAATATATCAAAATTAGAATACAAAAATCCAGCAACAATAGCTAAAAATGCTAATGGACTCATAGCATAAATCATAACCTTACTTGCTTCATGTGGGTGTTCATTGTGATTTTTAGGTGCTATAAAAACAAGCATAAATAATCTAAAACTATAAAATGCTGTACAAACTGCACCAATTAGTAAAACTGCCCAAATTCCATAAGAATTATTTGCAAAAGCGACTTCTAAAATTTTATCTTTAGAAAAAAACCCAGATAATGGTGGGATACCACATAATGCAATAGAGCCAATAAGCATAAATATCATACTAACTCTTAATGGTTTAGCTAAGCCACCCATTTTTGTTATATCTAGTTTATCATTCATAGCATGCATTACATTACCTGCACCTAAAAATAAAAGTGATTTAAAGAAAGCATGTGTAAATAAATGAAATAAAGCAATAATATATGCCCCAAGTCCAGCAGCTACAAACATATAACCAAGTTGTGAAAGTGTTGAATATGCAATAATTCTTTTTAAGTCTTTATTGACAATTGCCATAAGTGATGCAAAAATTGCTACAAAAGCACCAAGAGAGGCAATAAAATATGAAACATGAGGCACACTACTATAAAGCGGTGCAAGGCGAATAACAAGATATACACCAGCTGTTACCATAGTAGCTGCATGTATTAAGGCAGAAACAGGAGTTGGTCCCTCCATTGCATTTGCAAGCCATGTATGTAGCGGGAATTGTGCGGATTTACCCATTGCCCCAATAAAAAGTAAAATAGCTATCCATGTTATTATGGAATCACTTGGAGGATTTATAGCAAGTTGCGTAAATATATCATTATATGACAAAGAACCTAAGCTAATATATACTAAAAAGATTCCAAGCAACATTCCTAAATCAGCAATTCTATTCATAACAAAAGCTTCAATTGATGCAGAATTTGCACTTTTTCTTTTATACCAAAAACCTATTAGTAAATAAGAACATGTCCCAACACCTTCCCAACCAATAAATAATATAAGAAGATTATCACCACCAACAAGCAAAAGCATAGAAAACACAAACCCACCAAGATATGCAAAAAATCTATTAAATCCTTTGTCGTGTTGCATATAACCAATGGAATAAAAATGCACCATGCTAGATACCAATGTAACAACAAAAATCATAACAGCATTAATATAATCAAACATAATAGAAAAAGTAGAATTAAATTGTGCTATGCTTATAAAATTCCATAATGTAACATGAAATGTATGTCCACCATTCACCAAATAGTAAAATAACAATAAAGATGCTATAAAACTTATGCTAATACATATAGAACAAAAGTATCCAATAAATATAGATTGTTTTAATGTTGCACTTAATCCAGCAATTAAACTAGATATAAGTGGTAAAAAAACAACAATAACAAGTAAAATTTCTTTATAATTAACAACAAAATCAAGCAATGTCATATTAACCTTTCATATTGCTAAGTTTATCAATATCAAGCGTTTTATATTTCTTATGCAACATTAATACTAATCCTAAACCAATTGCAACCTCTGCTGCTGCCAAAGCAATAACAAATAACGCCATAACTTGTCCTTGCAAATCACTTCTATAATATCCTATAGCTATAAAAGCAATGTTTATAGCATTTAACATGATTTCTGTAGAAAACAATAGTAATAATATATTTTTTCTACGCAAGATTCCATATAAGCCAATACAAAACATAATGGCACTAAATATAAGATAATGATTTATTGTAATCATTTTGCTTCCTTTTGTGATAAATCATTTATATGTGATAATGTGCAATCAGGTTTAGAATCTTCATCTAAAAATTCAGGTTTATGTGCCCCAACCCCAATACCTGCTATCATTGCCATAAGCAACATAACAGCAGCAGCCTCAAAACAAACTAAATAATCTTTAAACAAAATATGTGCTAATTGATTTGTGCTTAAAGTATTATGTGTAACATTAAGTGGCTCAATTACACCAATAACAATAAGAAGTGATATAGCACAGACACTAACAATTAACCATAATATAAATTGATTTTGAAATTTTTCTTTTACTTCTCTACTAATATCAAAAAACATCATTCCAAAGGCATACATAACGACAACAGCACCGGTATAAACAATAATTTGAACAACACCCAAGAAATCTGCATGCAATAAAAAGAAAAAACCAGAAACTAAAATCATACCAAAAGCCAAAGCACTAAGTGCATATAAAATATTATTTGACATAACAACAATTAAAAATGCACAAAGCGTTAAAGCTGCAAAAGTATAAAAGGCTATTAACTCAAACATTCATTATCCTTATTTATAATAGACTCTAATAATCTAGTGGAGTTTGTTTTACTTCTTCATCTGCACTAGGTCGCACAGAACCAAATCCATCAAACTCAAGTTGATTATGAATCTTTGCTTCTTCCAAATCTTTTAGAAAATCTTCTTTTAAGCCAAAATGTGCTCTTTGCTCACTTGCATTTTCAAATCTATTACCCATAACAATTGCGAGTTCAGGGCATACTTCAGCACACAAACCACAATATATGCACCTACCTAAATTTATAGTATAAGAATCTATTTTTTTTTCTACCATCTTCACCTTCATGCGTCAAGATTCTAATGCAATTGCTTGTGCATATTTTTTCACATAATCCACAACCAATACACCGCTCATTACCAGATTCAAGCATTCTTTGTAAATTATGCACAGCACGATAGCGAGGGCTTAATGGTTGTGTTTCAAAAGGGTAATTAATTGTTACAGGTTTGCTAAAAAACTCCTTTATAGTTAATCCTAATCCTTTTACAATATCACTTCCTAAGCTTAAATTTACACTTCTTTTAAAACTTTCAAATCCATTTTGCGGTAACTTTTGTGTAGATACAAAATAATAATCCTTATGTTCATTAGAATCATGTTTTTTATTTTCTTCCATATTTTACTCCTTATGGTAATAATACAATGCCAGTAATTAAAATATTAATTAAACCAAGTGGAACTAGCACTTTCCAACACATATTCATAAGTTGATCTGGGCGAATATGAGGTAAAGTAGCCCTAACCCACATAAATAAGAATATAAAGAAACAAACTTTTAAAATAATAGCAATTCCACCGGGAATAAAACCTATTGGATTAAATCCTCCCAAAAATATAAGACTAACAACAAAACCAAATGCAAACATATGTGCATATTCAGCAATAAAAAACATACCCCATTTTAAGCCACTATATTCTGTGCAATATCCCGCAATAATTTCTGCTTCATGTTCCAATAAGTCAAATGGTGTTCTATTAAGCTCTGCGTAACTTGCTATTAAAAAGAGCAAAAATGCTAAAGGTTGTTTCCAAATAAGCCAATTTAAAACCCCATCACCTTGATAACTATTCATTGCAACTAGCGATAAAGAACCAACTACCATAATAGGTGCTAAAATGGCAAGCCCACTTACAATTTCAAAGCTTAATACTTGAATACAAGCTCTAGCACCACCTATTAAACTCCATTTATTACCGCTACTAAGTCCTGCTAAGAGTGGTGCATAGATTCCTACTGCACCAACTGAAATAAAAAATAATAAACCAACATTAATATCAGAAATAATAGGTGTTACTTTATATCCAAATATTTCAAAATCTGGAAAAAATGGAATAGCTACCATAGAAGTCATAGCACTTACTAAGGCAACAACAGGTGCTAAAGCAAAAATTATTTTATTTGCATTTTTTGGTATAATATCTTCTTTTGTAAAAAGCTTTATAGCATCAGCACCAAATTGCAATAAACCAAAAGGTCCAACATAAACAGGTCCTAATCTCCTTTGAAAAAAACCTAAAACTTTTCTTTCAATATAAGTTGCAAAACCACCTAAGAAAGAAAAAACAAGTAAAACAACTAACACTTTAATTAATGTCTCAATAATAAAAGCACTCATGCCCTATTCCTCTCATTCTCACTATATTTAATATCACATTTTAAAATCTGTAAAGACGAAACAAAACTCTCCATAAATAAATCGCTAACTCCTTCAATAAGTGGTGAAATCAAAAATATAGAATCTTTTAAATCATTATCGCAATATATTTGTGTATATATACTTATATCACCATTGCTAACATATACATAATCACCTTCATTAAAACCTTCTTTTTCTAAAAGATTTTTATTTACATATATTCCACTTTTTGATTGCATATTGTTGCTTGCTAGTGTTGTGTTGTTGAATTGATTTTGTGTCTCTAGCAATATAGCATTAAATTCTGCATTATCTCTAAAACGAATAGAAAATTTAAAATTTAAAATACAATCTTGCATAGATTGCAAAAACCTTAATGAATACCCTCTTATGTCTTTACCATCTTTAGTATAACAAGCATTTAAATCAAAATATGCAATATTCCTATAGGATTGACTATAATTATGCAATAAAGAAGTCAAATCTCCTATATATTCTATATTTTGCGTATTATCATCAAATACATTTAACTCTTTTGCAATATCGCTTAAATCAAATGCAGATTCTAAACAAGAATCAAGATATGGCACACTAGGATTAAGTGGCAACAAACGCATTTCCATATTTGTTATACTCCCCTCACTTTGTGCTAATGTAGGCAATGGAAAATCAGGTTTAATAGTATCTAAGTTAGCATCAATAACAAAATCTCCTTTAGTGCGAATACCTATACTATACATATTTACATGTTTTTTACAATCATTCCATGTTAAATCACAAAGATTAGCAATTCCTATTGTATTAGAACTCTTTGGTATAAATAATAATTTTAAATGCAATTTTTGGCATAAAAAAGCTAAGAGATGTGCTAAGATTTGCAATTTTTCATCATTATCTATAAATTCTTTATGAATTGATTCTGTTATATTTTCCATAATTGCTGTTGCAACAGCATTTGTTATGCTTGGTGGATTTGTGCTTGTATAGTGAGACTGCAAACCATATCCATCAAAGCTTGTAAAATCATGATTTAAGAACTCATCAAATACAAATTGTGAAATTATTAATATTCCATTTGGCTTTATAATTTTCAATGTATCTAGATTTTCAAGATTAAGAATTTTTGCAATTATATCTACATTATATGGGCTTAAATTATCAACTTTACTTTCTGTACTTTTTTCAACCTCTTTTGTTTCTGCTTCATTTGTAGAATCTTCTTGTATTTTAGTATAATCTTTTTCATTTACATTATTGTTAAATAATTGCAAACTATTAGGAAAACATTCTTCAAAATCATCAATCAAATCATTTGCAAAAATTAAGCCTAGTATCCCTGCAAGAGAAACATTGTTTGGATTAGCTTTTACTTGTATAACATTTTTACCAAGAGATTCTAAAAGATTATCATGGAAAAGCCCTATATTTAATACTTGTGAGTTTTTTTGTATTTTTAAATTATTATTGATTCTATATCGAACAATTGGAGAATCGTATTTGTAATATGTATTTAGTGCAACAAAAGAATTACTTGTTTTAAAATCATCAAATGTAGCAAAAAAATGAGAATATGATAATTTTCTATCTTTTGGTGCGACTTCATTATAAAACTTATTTTTGTAATATATAGATGAGTTTAAAAAGCTTGTTTGAAAACTAGAAAAACATTTTGCTTCATGATTATATATAGGTAGATTTAATTTTTTTGCAATAAAATTTGAAATTAATGCCTCTTCATTGCTAACATCACCACCAAGCATAATGGAATCTGCTTTTTTAAACGCTTCAATTGCAGGGGTTAAATTTCTAGTTCCAATAGATACTAAATCAAAGGCAAATCTTCCTGCCCCACAAATAGGATTATATAGATAGTCATTTTGCACACGATACACTTTTTGTAAATCACCTTTTACATCTAAGTGTTTCACATTATAAATAAGCTCACAACCACCCGCACAATGCCCACAAGTAGAATACACTTTTTCTAATTCCCATGCA
>JARIAP010000013.1 GCA_029257755.1 Helicobacter sp. | reverse complement strand
AGTGTTGGTTATTTTGTTTTTATTTATTACAATATTTAAGTATTGCAAATAATAAATCTAGGGTTTTTATTGTGTGATTTAATTTATATTGATAGAATATTATCGTTTTAACTAACTTTAGAATATAGGAAAAGTCATGGAGCTTATTGTAGTTGGTTATGGAAATATGGCAAAAGCAATTATAAATGGTATTTTAAGACAAACTAAAGAGAAATTACAAATATCTAATATTACTATTGTTGGTAGAGATCCGTATAAAATAGAATCTTGGCTTACAGATTCAATAAAGCAATGTAGAAGTGAATTTGTTAATAATGTTACAATAAAAAAAATGCAGGATATAAAATGTAATAATAAACTAGTATTATTAGCATGTAAGCCTAGTAATTTAGATGTATTTTCATTTTCTGGAAAAGCACATATAGTATATAGTGTATTAGCTGGAGTTAGCATACAAACTTTACACACAAATATTAATTCAAATCATTATGTTATCATTATGCCAAATATTGGTGCTTATTATGGATTAAGCTCTAATGCTGTATTATGGCAACAAAATGCAGAGAATAGTCAAACAATAAAAGAAGTTGGCAAAGTAATTGATTTATTAGTTGATAATCATAATATAAAAGAAGCAAAACAAAAGCAACTTGCACACATCAAAGATAGCATCTTTAATTTTGTATCTAGCTTTGGAAATTGTATTTTTGTATCAAATGAACAAGAGGTTTTAGCAAGTATTGCTACTAATGGTAGTAGTCCAGCAATTTTAGCACTTGTAGCACAGGCTTTAATTAATGCTGGGGTACAACAAGGATTAAAACTTGATATAAGTCAAAAATTAGTTCAAAAAACATTTGAAGGTATAGCACAATTGCTTAAAGATAAAAGCCCACAAGAAATAAAAGATTGTGTTACAAGTCCCGGGGGGACAACAGCAGAGGCATTATTGCATTGCGATGAACATTCAGTGCAAGGGATTATAACGCGTGCATGTATAAAGGCAACACAAAAAGCAAAAAATATAGAATCAAAATAATATTATTTTTGTATAATATGATCATATTATATTTATAAAGGAGTTTTAATGCAAAATACAGAAAATTTTAATGAAAATCTATATGATGAAGATTTTTATAATTCTCAAAAAGATGGTAGCTATAAATCTGCATGTGAGATATTGCCGATAGTAGATTCTATTTTTCCTAAAATAGAAAGTGTTATTGATATTGGTTGTGGTGTTGGGACATGGTTAAAAGCATAAAGTGATTCAAAAAATAGTATTAACATATTTGGAATAAATGGCAATAATTATACTTGCGATGAAATACAAAGATTAAATAAAAAATTAAACAGAACCTTTTCAAGAAGATTAAAATATGTTATAAATAAAATAAGAGGCAAATAAGATTCAAAACAAACTTTGCTATAATATGAAGTTTATTAAAAGGATTATTATGAATTTCTCTATTTTATTAAGTCCTAGTGAAGATAAAGCTATCACAGATAATATATATAAAAAAAATGAGTATAAACTAAATTTTTTAGAATCTTTATGGGAAGGTAAAAAACTTTATAAGTATAGAGAAAAATCACTAAATCAATACATAAAACATATTGAAAATATATTGAAAAATAGCAATAAAGAATTATTGTTAGATATTTATGGGGCAAAGAATTTCAATGCTAAAAATGAATATGAATTAAACATAGCATGTAAAGTATCCCCTTTATTGAAAGCAATTAATAGATACATAGGAGTTGCTTTTAATGGAATTGATTATAATACCCTAAGCATAAATTCTAAGCAATACATAGACAATAATGTATTAATATTTAGCAATCTATTTGGTGTAATTAGAGCAGTAGATTCAATACCTTTTTATAAATTAAAGCAAAACACAAAAGCACATAATGTAACATTGAAAGATATATATACACCTTTTATTCCATTATTAGAAGATTTCATGAAAGACAAAGAATATGTAATTGATTTAAGAGCCGAAATATATACAAAGCTTTTCATTCCAAAACAAAAATATTTTTTCTTTGAGTTTAGAAAAAGAAATAAAACAATAAGTCATTATTCTAAATTATATAGAGGTAAGATTCTAAGAATATTAGCAAATGAAGCTAAAAATTTATCAATGCCACAATGCCTTGATTTTTTATGTTCTATACAAAATGATTCTATAAAATTTAATAAACTACAAGAAACAAAAAATAAAGTATTACTTATATACGAAATTTATTAAATACAATAAAATAATATATTTATTTGGTAATTTAACTAAGTTATAAAAGGTTTTTAATATGAAAGAAAAAATTATACAAAATCTGTTTAACACAAAACAACCATTATTTGTGCTAAGTAGTTCTCGTTCAAAGAGAGAATTTTATATAAATTTTATAAAAAAAGACAATTTAGATTTTAATTTACATAAATATATAGATAGTGGTAAAAATGAAGATATATTGAAAAATTGCTTTAATTTATTTGACTTTATAAACCATAATGACAATAAGGCTTTAGATATTTTACCAGATGCGTTGAGTATATCTGAATTCTTTACAAAAATAATATATTCAAAAAATGCCATGATTCCAAGAAATGTAAGAGATTTTTTTATATTTCAAGCATTGAAAAATGTTAAAAATTCAAAAAAAATCAAACCAAACATAGGTTTTTTAAATTTTGATGAAAGTTTTATGTTATTTCTACAAACCTCATCTGTATTGCTTGATTTTTACGATGAGTTAAAAGAATATAAGATTCCAATCACAAAAGAAAGTTTATTAAAATTTGATAGCATAGATAGTTATGAGGAATATTCTTCACAATTAATGCTTTTATCTGAAATTTATGATGAATATAAGCTTTTATTGGAACTAAATTCATTGAGTGATTCTATTTATAGCAATGAAATTCAATATAATTATGATATTTTTAAAGAATATGTTGAAAGCTTTTCAAGTATTCATATTGAGCTTGAAGGTTTTATATCACCATTACAATATGAAATATTGCAAAATGCATCACAGATTACGCCTATATTTTTACATTTTAAAACAGATTTTTATAATATATCGCATTTTAAATTTATAGATAAAAAATTACAAACAAATAAAAAATACATATATTCAATATCAAATAAAAAACTATTTTCTATTGAAATGAAAAAATTAAATAAAGATTCAATAAAGTTATATAAAACTACAAAAGTATCAAACCAAATTAATTTAGCACTATATTTAGCTAGTAAATGGGAAAAGGAAATTCTAAATGGTAGGGCTTTTGAAAATGATTTTGCCATAATTTTACCAAACGAATCTTTTTGTAATTATTTAATAACATTTGATTCTTTTAATCTATTGAATTTTGCTATGGGTATTAATATATCTCATACAAAAGAATATAATATACTAGAAAATATATATAATAATTTTTTAAAAAATAAAACAATAAATCTAAAAGAATTTTTTGAATTTGCTATGAATAACGATGACGAAAATATAAAATCTCAATTAAATAAGCTAAAAGAACAATATAAACAAAATTCAATGACTATTGATAATCCAAATATAAATCATATAGAAACAATAATAACAATACTTTTTTATAAAGATGAAACTATCCTAGCAAGTGCAATGTCAATATTATCTGAACTTAATTTATTATCAAATAAAATATACTTTAATGCACAAAAAATTGATTTTGAAAAAATATTTATATTCTTTATGTTAGATATTGCTAAACTCAAAAAAAATGATGTTGGCGGGGGTAAAATACGAGTTATAGGGGCATTAGAGGCTAGAAGTCTTATATTCAAAGAAGTATTAATACTTGACTTTACAGATGATTATATACCAAATGTAACTCATGATGATATGTTTTTAAACTCTAAAATACGCAGTTATTACAATATGCCAACTCGTCTTGATAAAGAAAACTTATATAAACACCATTATTACAATATAATGCAAAACACACAAACAACACATATAAGCTTTGTTGCAAACAACGAAAAAATTCCATCAAATATGCTTTTTGAACTACAATGCAATATAGAAATGGCACAATCAATAGATAAAATATATAGCTATTATGATAATACAAAACAAAGAAATACGATATTTTATGATGAAAAATATCCTACATTTAATGAACATATATATTTTAATGCAACTTCAATAAATACATATAAAGATTGTAAGCGTAAATTTTACTTTCGTTATATAGAAAAATTAATAGAGGCAGAAAACACACAACAACAAAATATAGGAATAATTTTGCATGAATGGCTTTATGATGTATATAAAGATTATAAAGGAAAAATTCTAACAACAAAAGATATTGATAATATAGAATCTAATTTTTTTTCAAAATTACAAAACCTTAGAAATGATATTGCAAAAAATAATAAGTTACAAATTGATATGATCACTTTTATTATGCTTGATAATTTTACACCTAAAATGAAAGCTTTTTTTCAAATTGAAAGAGAAAGAGCAAAAAAGCATGAAATACAAATAGTTGGACTTGAATATGATTTTAAGGTAAATTATGATAAATACATATTTAATGGCAAAATAGATAGAATTGATATTGTAGATTCTAATATTATCATATATGATTATAAAACAGGAGCTAATCCACCAAGTAAAGATAGTTTGCAAATGCCATTTTATGCAATTTGCATAGACTTATTTCAAGAATTTAAATATAAAGATAAATATTTTGCATACTATCTTTTATCCTCTAAACAAAATGAAAAAATATTATCAATGTGCAATGAAGAATATATAATAGAAGGAGAAAATACCATAAAAGAGATTCTAAATAATTTTGGAGAAAACAATGAAATGACTGATAAACTAAGTGTATGCAATAATTGTTCATACAAAATTTTATGCAATAGAGATTATTAAATTATATTATAAAAAATCTATAGGATTTTTAAGTATCTTTGTTAATAAATAAATTTGCATATTATTATATTATGGCAATAACAAATCTTGTTTTTCTGGTTCTATCCAATAAGGATCTGTTTTGTAGCCACAACCAATTACATAAAAATTTACAACAAAACATAATATAATTGAATAAAAATATGTTAAAATATTCATTATGAAAACCTTTAAAGATATATTTACTTCACAGATATTTTATGAAAAAGCAATAAATAAATGCTATATAAGCGAAAAAACGCTTAATTTTATAATAAATTCTTACAATTTGCAACTAATAAAACACTTTATTATTCCACAAATACAAAATAGCATTATCAATATAGTTCAATCAAAGAGAGACGAAACAGAAATATTAATAATATTTTCAAAATATCCCGTATGTGTTGAATTTAATAAATTTCATGCAAAGCAACTTTTAAGTATTCTCAAAACAAATAAAGATTTAAAACAAAAAATAAATTTAGATAAATATAAAAGCATAAGGGGCTATGTTCCTAAGAAACGACTTGAATCATATAGTATTAAAACAATTTTAGAAGATGAGATAAAAGAAATATCTAAAGCTAATTTTATCAATCATGCAACAAATCCAAAAATAAAAGAAATATTTGAAGAAATAAGAAATATTATTAAATTAAATCATAAACATATATATAGATTAAAACAACAAGAATTTATATCAAAACCAAACTCATATAATATAGCTGATAAACCACAATATAGCAATTGATTGCTAAATTAAATTTTATTAAAAAATACAAATAATTACTTATTATAACTAATTGTTTTTAGCTCTTTTTCCATTGCCTTACTTTTTTCTACCCATTGTTTAAAATCTTTTTGTTTAGATACTAAAGCCTCATATGTATTCTTATATTCTTGTGCTATATGTTCCATTTTTATATAAGCTGGGAAATATATAGACACAAATTCATCATTATCAATTATTGATAATAACTCTTTTTTTAAATCATTTAAATTTTTTTCTAACAATTTTTTTGCTTCTCTAAATTTCTCTTCTTTTTCATGATTTTTGTAACTATCCCACAATTCAATTGCAATGTTTAGCAAAGCAAGTGCAGCTCCTGCATTTTTAGCAAATTTTATTGCACCCCATGGTTTAAATTTTGGCACAACATGAATACCAATTTTTTTTAATCCACTAACTAAAAGATCTCTAGCAATTTTTATATTAGTAGCATTAATCATGTTTGATTGTTGCAAAAATTTTATTCCTTGCTTACCATAGCTAGTAAGGATTGTATCAAATGCACTTCTTTCTAATTCAAGTTTTTCTGCAATAGATTCAATATCTTTTTGGATAAGTCCTATTGCATTTTCAAATTTATTTTGTATCTTACTTCTTAGATTAAGTCCTTCATCACCAATATTGCGTTCAAAAAAGTCATTAAAAGTTTCAATTGTAGTGCCTTGAAGTTGTAATATAATGTCTGTAAATTCATCAATAACAAAATCTCTTAGTGTAACTTTTATATTTGTAATTTTGGAGCTTAATTTTTCTATACTTTTATTTGTGTATTGAATATTATCATTAAGCTCTATTAAATCATATTCCACTTTTTTATTTATCTCTTCAATGATTGGTATTTGTCTATACAACACATCATTAACAATGCTTTTGTGTGTTTCATCTATGATTTGCTTAAAACCACCATTTGATTTAATTTTTTCATAGGTTACGCGTTGCAAACTTTCAATATGTGATAATTGCTTAAATTCTTGTGGATTTTCTAGCCAGTATTCCACACCTTCATCAAATGGATTTGCAGCAATGCCTACTATTGATAATGTATTTATATCTTCATTGCTTAGATTAATTGTATCTTTTAGCCTAGATATTACATTTTGCTGTTTAATTTCAAGGACTTTATTATATGCATTGTCATCTTCTATATCCACTACCTCATCAAACCTACTCAAAACAAATATAGTGCGTGGGAGTAGATTTAATGTTGTAAAAAGCCATTGTAAATCATCTTTATGACTCTCTTTTATAGGGTTTTGTGAATTCATAACATAAAGTATCAAATGTGCATCACTAATGTATTTTTTTGTAATATCCTTATATTTTTCTATATGTGTAGAATCTATTTCTTTCTCTTTAAAGCCAAATAATCCCGGAGTATCAACCAAACAAACTTCATTATCTACATTATAGATTTTAACTTCATCTGAAGATTCCTCATGAGATATTTTCATACTTGATTTATCAAGTTTTCCTAACCAAGCTGCCGCAATTGTTGTTTTGCCCTCTGAAAACCCACCAATCAAAGCAATTTTTAGCTTTGTATCACCTATATTTTTTATCGCATTAGATATTTTATCTTTGATATTTGAATCTACCTTTATTCCAAATACTTCACCTTCATCTAAAAACACCGCAAGTCTCTTAAAAACTTCTTCTGCTTTTTTTTGTTGCTCTTTAAACTCTTTTGTTGTATCTATCATGTTTATCCTTTCAAATAATATTGTTGTAATTCAATTTTAAGAGATAATGTATCATCTTTTACCTGTTTAATTGCAAGATAATTTGCTTTAGCTTTTAATACCACTTTTTCTTCAATGATTAAAATCTCTTTCTCTATATTTTCTTTTATTTTTGTAGTTTGATCTTCAATGCTTGGTATAGCTTCTTTTTTTATATGTTCTGAAAGTCTATTTAATACCGAATTAACTTCTTTTCTTTGTTGTGATTTTTTATAATCTTTATCAAATGCACCCCAAATACTTTTAATTGCACCAATGAATAAGCCAAATATACTAAGAGATAATGCTATCCAACCTACAGGATTCCACCACATTAAAGCACCAACTCCAAGTGCTGTGCCAACGAGTCCTCCCCAATTAACCCCACTATCAATATCAATTGAGAAATTAAAATTTTGCAATTCATCTAAACTTATATTAAATTTTGCTATTTGATTTTTTACTCTTCTCTCAAATCGCTTAAATGATTCATACATCTCTTGTTTTAATCTATTTGCTTCATTGCTAAATTCTTCTTCTAATTTTACTTTAAAATTTTCTAATTCTTCTTTAATATTTGACTTCAAATAATCTTTGAATGCATCATTTGAAATATCAGATTCTATATTTTCATATGTTCTAATTCTAATATTTGATATAGAATCTCTTATACATTTATCTAAAATATTTTTAGAATTAAAATCATGAGTTTCTAACTCATTATTAATTTCATCGCCTAATTTTTCATAGTCTATTTGTAAATCTTTATACATATCCCAACTTGCTTTTTGACACTTATAAACAAGGCTATTGAAATCATCTAAAAGTGTAATTGCTTTATTAAATATTGCCTTGCTTATTTTTTCTTTTGAGTTTGAAATCAAATCGTTTTCTAAAAAATTAACAAAATTTGCACAAAAAGATCGCTCAAAAAGCTCATCTCTACTAAATTTATTTAAAAATTTTGCTTGATTTTCCATATTTATAGAATCTGGCATTAAACAAGTAGCTTTAGCATAAAAACCTGCTTGTGCTATTATATTTTTTCTCCCTATATAATTATCACCCAATATTTCTTGCATCTTTTCATCAAGCACTTTTAAGCTTTTTTCTTCTGCATCAGAAATCCGTAATGCTCTAGGATGATTTACCTTTTTGTTAAAAATTGTATAAACTTCTGTTTGTGCATTTAAATGCTTTTTTATTTTGGCAATTGTGCCTTGATTCTCATTATCTCCTTGTTGTGGTGGCGTTTCTTTCCCTGTTATATAAAAAACACAATGTGCTTTTTTTGTAGCTTTTAATATCTCTTCTCCAACTTCTTCTTCCTTTCCCTCAATACCGGGCACATCTAATATAGCAAAACTACATTTATCATTTTCCAAATCATATTGATTAACTACTCTAGTAAAATCAGGACTACCATCGCCTATGATGTTTCCATCGCAATTATTCTTAGCATTGTTAAACAATTCATCTATTTTTTTGTTTGCGGATATTTCAGCTCTTTTTTTCTCTAATGCTTCTTGTTTTTCTTTGATTTTTTTTATATATTCTTCTTGCAATTTTGATTTTTCTTTTTGTTTTTTAGTAATCTCTTTTTCATATTTATTAAAGCCAAAAAATCTTTTTATTCTAAATAATATACCTTTATCTTGAGTCTCATTTTCTTTAATTTTTAAAATTTCATCATCAATGACTTGCAATTCTTTGAGATCATATTCTTGTTTTTGCGTAATATTTTCTAAAGATATTTGTATATTTTGCAGTTCTGCATCAATTTGTCTCATATTATCTTGTATCGTTTGATACTCTTGCAATATTATATTAAACCTTTGTTGCTCTTGCTTTTTCTGTGTCTCCTGAAAATAGATTCTAAGCATTTCTATAATAGTTGATTTGCCAGCATTTGTTTCGCCATAACAAGCAATGACAAATTTATCATATTCTGTATTTTTTTCTAAATCATTTATTTCATCTTGTAATTTTTTATCTAAATCTTCTATAATACTTATGGTTTCTCCACTTTTATTGCCTTTATTGTTTTCTTTTAAGGTATTAATATGTTGTTTCATAAATTCATAAATTACTTTTGTATTCATGCTATTTTATTATCACTTTCTAAAATATTGTTTTTCATATACATCTTCTTATTACTTGCAATTTCTTTAATAAAGATTACATTAATATAATTACATATTGTTTTTTAATGTAAAGTTTAAAAAATCATAATATAAATTAGTTTTATATTATACTATATACTAATAAATATAAGCTTAATTTATTAGTTTTATTTTCTATTTTATGAATTAATTATTAGATATTTAATAATTTTATAATAATAAAAAATATACGCTTGAGTTTTCATTGTATTAACCAATAGTTATAGCTTTTATAATGTGAAAATTAAATTAAATTGCTTTATTTATTATGTATAGTATATAATAGCTGTTTGAAATATGGTGGCTTTAAAGAATAATAAAATTAATAAATAAAGCTCAAATGTAAGAATGATTAAAGAATAAGACTTTTTGGATTTACAATAGATTCTAAAAAATAGACTATATATTGTTATTTCATAATTATTTCATTATTTATAATTATTATATAATATAAGTAGCAAAATATACATTTAATTTATTTTTATATTAAAAAATATTATATAAACACATTGTAATTTATGATATAAAATGTAATTTGGTATTAAATTTGATTAGCAAAAATAAACTTAAGCATTTTTAAAATAAAAATAAATAATTTTTAAGGTTTTATATGAAAATAGATACTATTAAGCAACTATTTGATCACGTCAAATGGCAAGAGTGTATTGAATTATGTATTAAAGCAATAAAAAATAAATACGAAAATGCAGAGATATGGAGTCTTTGTGCTTTAAGTTATGGCAATATGGGTAGAAACAATGATGCAATAGAATGCCTTGAAGAAGCATTAAAGATTGATAAAAAATATGGGGGTTTAAATAATTTTAATATTTCTCTTAACCTAGCAGAATTTTATAGAAGAAACAACATGACATTAAAAGCTATTTCCCTACTAAAAAGTTTATTGCCAAGAGATGATGAAAATTTACACTTTAATTTAGCAAAATGCTATGGAGATATGCAAGACTATGAAAAATCAATTCAACATTACACAATTGCTATTAAATTAAATCCAAAAGATATACATGCTATTTTTAATCTAGCAAATCAACAAGCAGCAATGGGAAGTTTTAAGTTAGCATTGAAATATTATGCTTTAGCCTATGAAGGTGGAATGGGTGATGCGGGTATAAATTTAGCACAAATTTATACAAGTCTTGATAATTTGAAACCAGCTTTAGCAATTTATAATGAATTAGAATCTTACTATATGCAAGATTCTAACTTTTACTTTAATTATGCTAACACATTGAGATATAATCTTGATTTTGATTTTTCAAGACAAGCATACAATAAAGCCATTAGCATAAAAAATGATGTTAAATATATTATGAATCTATCTCACCTACTACTTAGTCTTGATGAACTTGAAGATGGATTCTTACTCTATGAACATAGAAAAGCATTATTATCGAATAATATGCCCAAACATTTCCTTGATTATTCATTTGATAGTAGAGAAGAATTACTAATATTTTTAAAAGACAAAAAAGTAGCACTATATCATGAACAAGGATTTGGTGATAGCATTATGTTTGCTAGATTCTTACCATTACTTGAATGTAAAGAAAAGATTTTATTTGTGCCAAAGGAATTATGCAATCTTTTTGCTTGTTTTAACATACCTTGTAGCAATGAAATACATTATGATTATGATATTGCTTTACCATTGCCAAGCTTAGCTTTTATTTTTGCAAAAACGAATTTTATGAAAGAAATATTAATAAATTTTAGAACAATATTACAAAAATTTTTATATAAAAATAACGATAACAATACAAAAATAAAATCATATATAAATAATAAAATCTTTAATGATGCTAATTTACATTATGAAATTGATGTAAATGACTTAGATACAAACATACAAAATAATATGAAAGAATATAAAATTCCTATAAATAAAATTTTACAATCTTATGAAATAGGTGATAAAGATTCTAAAGAGTTTTTAACTAAACATAAAAACGATATATTTAATAATAAATATTTAAATAACAATAATTGCATAACTAATGATAAAAAAATAAAAATTGCAATAAATTTTAGTTCTAATCCAAATTTTCAAAATGCAAGAGAAAAATCAATATATGCACATAAACTTTTAGAATCTATACCAAAAGATAAATTTATATATTTTAGTTTGCAATATGAAGGAATAGATAAAGATATAGCAAATGAATTTAATGTCATAGATATGTCAAGCCATATTAACAACTTTGAAGACACAGCTAATATACTTATGTGTATGGATTTTGTAATTAGCATAGATTCCGCACTTGCACATTTGAGTGCAACACTTGGAATTCCAACTGCTATTCTACTTTATAAGAGACATGATTGGAGGTGGGGTAGGCTTGGAGAACATAATTCTACTATTTGGTATGATAATGTATTTTTATTTAAACAAAAAGAATTGCATGAATGGGGTAATGTTTTAAAAAAGCTAAATATTTTTTTAAGTCATAAAGATTTTAACAATATAATAAAAGGAGAATAAATATGTATTTTCGCTGGAGACAAAATATAGAATCTACTCAAATCTCTTTAGCAAATATTATAAGAGAAAATACACAAATTCAAACACCATTTGTAATTGCTGCTAGAAATCAAACAAATGGGATTGGAAGTAGGCAAAACTCTTGGGATAAGGTTGATTGTGGATTATATTTATCTTGTGCTTTAAATAAAAATTTATTACCAAAAGATTTACCAATGCAATCTTCATCAATTTATTTTGGAATGATACTTCTAAATATATTTAAATATTTTTGTAATGATTTATGGCTAAAGTGGCCAAATGATTTTTATTTGCAAGATTCAAAAGTGGGGGGATTAATAACACAAAGCATAAAAGATTATATCATATTTGGTATTGGCTTAAACATTAAAAGCAATAAAAAACATTCTTTATTTAATGGTAATATTAATAAAGATTTAATAGATGATAAATTGCAAAAGTCATTATATCAATCAATAGATATAAATAATAAAGAAGATTTTATTTTATATCAAATAATAAATAAAATATTGGATTTTTTAAGCTTTAACATTGTAAAATTTGATTTTTACAATAATATAGACTATGAAGCTAAAAATGTTTATTGTAAATCATTTTTGCAAGATTTAACATCATGGAGTTCTATTTTTAAAAAATATAAAGATGAATTTTGTAAAAGTCATAAATTTTATGTAAATATAAATGAAAATGGTATAGAATATAAAATATCATTACATGATTCCATTTTACAAAATGATGGTAGTATAAAAATAGGAAATAAAGTTTTGTATAGTATGCGTTAAAATAAGGAGAATTAATGGGTGAAGTTATTGGTATAGCAAATCAAAAAGGGGGTGTTGGAAAAACAACAACAGCAGTAAATTTATCCGCATCTCTAGCTTTATCAAACAAAAAAGTATTGCTAATTGATTTTGATCCACAATCAAATGCAACAATAAGTCTTGGAATCAAAAGAAACATAGCAGAATTTAATATGTTTCATGTAGTTAGCGGAAGAAAAAAGTTAAGCGAAATTATACAAAAAACACTACTTGCAAATCTTTTTATGGCACCAACAAATCAAAACTTAGTAGCATTTGATAGATATTTTTATAATGGAGAAGAAAAAAATAAGCGAGAAATGGTTTTATGTAATTGTGTTCAAGAAATTAGAAATCAATATGATTTTATAATAATTGATTCAGCACCAGCATTAGGACCACTTACATTAAATGTTTTAGCTGTTTCTAATTCTGTAATAATTCCTGTGCAATGTGAATATTTTGCACTTGATGGAGTAGTTCAATTATTAAATACAATTAAACTTGTTAAACACACAATAAACCCAAATTTAAAAGTTAGAGGTTTTCTACCTACAATGTATTCTAGTTCTAATAATCTATCAAAACAAGTATTAAGTGAATTACTAAATTTCACAGACTTTAACTTTTTTGAAGATAAAAATGGTTATATTGTAGTTCCTAGAAACATTAAACTTGCTGAAGCACCAAGCTATGGTAAGCCCATTGCATTATATGACCAAAAGACAAAAGGAAATGATGCTTATATGCGTTTAGCTAAATCTTTGCTTAAAAATGTTGATAACAAGGAAACATTATGAAAAAACATAAGGCACTTGGTAGTGGTTTAAGTGATTTATTTGGCGATATAGATGCAGTCTATGATAAGGCTTATGAAAATAAACAAAAACAAATATATGAAATTGATATAGATTTAATAAAACCAAATCCAATGCAACCAAGATTAAAATTTGATGAAGATAGTATTAAAGAATTAGCTAATTCAATTAAAGAACATGGGCTATTACAACCAATAATAATTCGTGAAGATATAGATAATAAATATATATTAATTGCTGGTGAAAGGCGACTTCGTGCAACTAAGATTCTAAATCAAGATAAAATTAAAGCAATAATTATTGATACAAAAGAACACAAAATGCGTGAATTAGCATTAATTGAAAATATACAAAGAGAAAATTTAAATCCAATAGAATTAGCATTATGCTATAAAGCACTTTTAAAAGAACATAATTTAACTCAAGAACAACTCTCACAAAAAATACAAAAATCTAGAACACAAATAGCAAATACAATTAGGCTTCTTGATTTAAGCAATGAAGCTAAAAATTTAATAAATGAAGGCAAACTTACACAGGGGCATGCAAAAATGCTAATAGGTTTAAATCCAAATGATGAAAATATAGCTTTGCAAACAATAATAGGGCAGAAATTAAATGTAAGAGATACAGAAAGTTTAGCTAAAAAACTAAAATCTAAAAAAAATTTAAAAAAAGAAAATGAATCATTAGAAGTATTACTAGAATTACAACAGATTCTAAAACAATATAATATAAAATCAAATATTAAAGATAAAAATATAACACTTACATTTGATGATGAAAGCTTAGTAAATAATCTAATCAATAAATTAAAATAACATATATTATTATGTGGTTATGACTTACAAAGAATAAAAGAATTAGCCCATCTTTTTTCCAATTACAAGTAACGAACCGCCAAAGGGTAGGCTAAAATTTTGTGGTAGCAGATTCTGAATCTTATTTTCTAACCGACAAAGCCC
>JARIAP010000099.1 GCA_029257755.1 Helicobacter sp. | reverse complement strand
ATATATATCCATTATATGAAACATTATTGTGAGATAATATAGCTAGTATAATAAAGCAAATATATTTACTTGAAATGCTATTTTCTATAATTTTGCATTTAAGTAAAAGGTTATAGATAAAGATTCTAGTTGCCTTATTCAAAGATAAAGACTTTTATATAATATGGAAAACATAAATAGAAATATTTAGATATTCTATAATAATTATCTTGTATCTTATAAAAACAATATTAAAAATAATTAAAAAAATTTAATAAAATTTTCAAAAAATTAAAGCGATTATATATACAAAAATATTAAATATTAATTTTAATATCTATAAGGTCAATTTACACCATAGATTTTATTTTAAATATATTTTTACCTTATTATAAATACAATGTTTATTAACTATAGATTTAATTCTTGTATATGATTGCAAAGCATTATACTTATGTCAAATTTAGTGCCTTTTATATATTTTTCAGAATCTTTTGTAAATAAATATAATTCATTTTTTTCACTACCAAAGCCTTTA
Organism: Helicobacter sp.; assembly: GCA_029257755.1. GTDB lineage: Bacteria > Campylobacterota > Campylobacteria > Campylobacterales > Helicobacteraceae > Helicobacter_A. The sequence goes on along the minus strand of JARIAP010000099.1, from coordinate 3,444 downwards.
TTGTATTGTGTTATTATATTTAGACATACCATAGAACATTGTTTAGATATAAGAGTATTTATTGCATTTTGCTTTGCATTTTCTATATCACATTCTGCCTTGAAAGCGATTTTTACTAAATTATTTATTTCTAAAGATTTCAAAATATCTGTATTTTCATATAATTCTAGCAACATTGTATCACCTAAATCTTTCTTTTTAAGCTTCCCATCTTTTTTGATTGGTATATAATCGCTAATTGCTGCCACCATGAAAAGATATGTTTTATTTGTATCTACATTTTTTATAATAGCTTCATGATAATCTTTAGAGCTTACTACATTTATTATGTTTATATCATTTGGTAGATTTAATGGTAATTTTGAACTTATTAGTGTTACATTAGCACCTAAATAATACAATGCTAGGGCTAGATTACATGCTTGTAATCCACTAGAATTATTGCTAATATGTCTTATAGAATCTATGGCTTCACTACTACCACCACCAGTTATAATAACTTTCTTATTTTTCCAATATGTGTTTTCTTGCAGAGCTTTTTTAATCCTAAACATTATTTCTTCTGTATTTGCCATAGCCCCATTACCATTATCACCACAAGCAAGAGAACCATATTCAGGATTTATAATATCATAGCCATGTTCTTTTAGTGTTTTAATACTTATTTTTGTAGCTTGATTATTTAGCATAAATGTATTAGCACTTGGTGCAATTAATTTTGGTATATGCGGTAGAGCTATTGCACATGATAAATAAATATTATCTGCTATGCCTTGCGATAATTTGTTTATGCTATTTACACTAGCTGGTGCAAATAATGCTAAGTTAGCCCATTTTGCATAACCTATATGATTTAATGGCGCATTATAAGGATCATGCAATAAATTTTTATTGTCTATTACATTATCAATAACCCAACTTTCATTATTATCATGTAATAATGTGGTATTGCTTAAAGTTTCAAAACTTAAAGGTGTAATAAATTTTAATGCACTTTTTGTTGCAACTATCCTAATTAAAGCACCTTCTTTACGCAAAGCACGAATAAGAAATAAAACTTTGTATATAGCAATAGAACCACTCACAAAAATTAGAATCTTTTTGTTTTTAAGCATATATTTACCTTTAATTTTATTATTATGCATTGATTTATAAAATTATATCATTATGATATTACAAAATATAAAAATTATTTAGTGGTAAGCACAGATTTATATGCCAATAAATTATATTAAGTTAGAATTGCTTTTTAAACACAACTAAAACAAAAAATGTTGTTTATGTAATACAAAATTGCTTATCAAAAGCTCTCTGCCTATTTTTGCTTTATTTGTTATAAGATTTGTCTATCTTTTTTATTTTACATATTTTAAAATTTTGTTCTTAGATTCATTTTTAAACATTAAAAGCTGAACTATCTTAAGTTTAGCTAATGTCTCTCTAAAAATCCCCTTAATCTATTATAAATCTCTTTGTTGCGAGATTCTATATTTTCTTCTAACCAATCATTTTTAGGATATTTTGCTAAGTCTTGTGCTTCTAAAAACTTTGATTGATGATATTTTTCTTTTTTATCATCAAAATGTTTATTACCAGCTTGAATATTGAATCTTTTTTCAAGCCACATTTTATTGCCAATGGATTCTATAAGTGGCTCTGCCTCTTCTTTCTCCCATCCTGTATAAGTTTTTCTCCATTGTGTTGTTTTTGGGAAGATATGTTCAATTTCTGCTTTGATATTCATTCTTAACATACATTTTACTTAACTAGAACAATACAATTTGGAAGAGAATTATATATCATAATATCATAAATAACCTACTTTTTCCATGCAATATGCCCATTGATATTGTGTTTTTCATATACTTTTAAGACATCTTCTAAAAATGCTATCAATTCAACTTCATTGGAATTTTTTGCCGATTCTAACATGCGAAGAAACATCTTTTTACCTGTTTCAGTTTGTTTTAGATTTTTCTTTAAAAAGTTATGTCTGCTACATAAAGTTTGCCCATTTTCTAAATTTGCTTTACCTCCTAAATCTTTTGGTTTTATATGATCAATGTGTAGCTCTACTCCCTCTTTTGTTCCCATACCACAAATTACACATTTATAATTATCTCGTTCTAGAATCTGTTTTTTTAAAACAGGACTAAAATCTTCTAAATCATTTCGTAAATTCACAAAATCTGGGTCATAGCGATAAACTCCTTTTGCAATTTTTTGTAAATAACCTTTTTGATATAAACTTCTAATCCCTCTATCAGGGTCGCGAAAGATTTTTCCTGTGCGTTTCTGCCATTCTTTTACTACCCAATCTACAACTTCTGGATGCTTTATATCGCGTTTTGGGTTCGCCTTAAAAAATTCCATAATCAAATCAAGCTGACTATTGACACCTTGCTTTTTCATTTAAATAACCTTTTTTCTTTTTCAATTATCTGTAAAAATCGCCTTTTACTTAATTCGCAATATTCTTTATCAATCTCAATACCAATAAATCGCCTATTATTTAAATAGGATTCTATCATTGTTGTGCCACTACCACTAAAAGGGTCACATACGACATCACCTACATAAGAGAAAAGCTTAATGCAACGCTTAGGTAATTCTCTAGGAAAGGGTGCGGGATGTCCTATACGCTTTTTAGATTCTCCATTAAAATTCCATAATCCATTTGTCCAAGTCATAAATTCCTCTTTGTTTATATCGCTTATGCCTTTATGTTTTTTTTTCCATTCACCTTTATAAAGCACAACAATAAGCTCTACAGGTGCGATAACATAAGGTGCAGATGCACTAAGCCAACTTCCCCATGCCGTGCGTTTTGAAATATTGCCTTCATTCCAAACAATACTACTATGGTAATTCCAACCATTTTTTTTTGCAAGTGTTATTAAATCTGCCCCCACACTTTGTTGTCCTCCTTTATTTTTGTCAAGTGGTATATTTAGACAGAATCGTGCCCCATCTTTTGCCCAAAAATAGCAATTTTTTATCCATTTTTGAGAAAATTTTAAATAGGCTTTATAATCATTAAAATCACCATTGGAATTATATTCTATACCTATATTATAAGGAGGGGAAGTAATAATTAAATCAAGACTTTCTTTTTGCAGTGTATTATTGTTTCTTATGTCATTTTGATATAATGCAAGAGTATCATATAGAAAAAAAAGATTTGATTTTTTATAATTATGTTGTAATAGGGTAGTCATTGTATTCCTTAGGTTAAAATTTTACAAATATACAAAGTTTCCTATTGCTTAAAAACATTATAATTATTGACTTTAGAGCTTTTTATGCTACTTTCTGCAATAATATTTTGTTTATCATCTTGCTTATACATAACAATAGAGCCTAAGAAATATTCATCATCTTTTTGACGACTTTCATCATGAAAAAATTCTACAATATCATTCCACAATTGTTCGCATTCATCAA
>JARIAP010000137.1 GCA_029257755.1 Helicobacter sp. | reverse complement strand
CTGCTGCCTTATTAATCCTTAAACCAGAACTAAGCTTCTCTAGCGAATTAGCTATGAATCTATTGTTTTGCACACCAATAGTATGTGCATTGAGTGCCGCGATATTTGTATTTATCCTAAAACTCATCTTTGCATCCTTTGCGAAAAATTTGAATACAAACAGAGTAAAGCAAAGATTGTTCCTAAATATTAAATACTTATTTTTTAAAATTATATTTAATTATAATATCACAATATTAAATATGTATATAGTTTATTGTAAGTTTAATTATTGAAAATTTAATGCTATTTTTTAAGTAAAATTTATATTATTAAAATAGTTAAACATTTTATTGTATATCATAAAATATTACATTTTAGTTAATAATATCATTTAACATTCCATATTTATAGTATGCTGCACATGCACCTTCACTACTAACCATGCAACTCCCCATAGGTTTTAATGGTGTGCATAATTTACCAAAAACCTTACAATCTTGTGGTTGTGCTAAACCTTTCAATATTTCTCCACAAAGACAATATTTTGATTCTTTAGAATCTATTTCTTCTATATCAAAGTGATATTGTGCATTAAATTCCTTATATTCTTCCCTTATTTGCAAACTTGAATTTTTTATTTCACCTAGTCCTCTCCAAGTAAATGATGGTGCAATCTCAAAATATTTATCTATAAGTTCTTGTGCTTTAATATTACCCTTAAGATTAACTACTCTTGAATATTGTGTTTCTACTATATACTTATTATCTAACTTTTGTTTAATAATTTTTAATATGCTTTCAAGCATATCAACAGGTTCAAATCCACTAATAACTATTGGTATCTTATAATCTTGTGCTATTGGAATGTAAATCTGTGAACCACTTATTACACTAACATGTGATGGTGCTATTAATGCATTTACTTTAGCTCTCTTATCATCTAGTATTGCACGAACTGGTGGTGGCACTAATACATGATTTATATGTAAAAAGAGATTCTTTATATTCATATTTATAGCTCTTTGCAGTAATGCTGCACTCATTGGTGTAGTAGTTTCAAATCCTATTGCAAAATAAACTACTTTTTTATATGGATTTTCTTTTGCTATTTTTAAACAATCAATTGGAGAATATACAAATCTAACATCAGCACCTTTTGCACGGGCAAGAGATAAACTACCAAATTCACCTGGAACTTTAATCATATCTCCAAGTGTTAATAATATAACATCTTTATTCATTGCTAAAGTATATGCTTGTGTAATACGAGATTTAGGCATAATACATACAGGACAACCAGGGCCATGTATAAAATGAATTTTTGTAGAATCTAAAAGATTTTTTAACGCATATTTCATTAATGTGTGAGTGTGTCCTCCACATACCTCCATTACATATAAATCTTGCTTTAATTTACACAAAAGTTTATTAATAGCTTTACTTAAAGCATATATATTTTCTTTATCCCTATATGGATTAATAAAATCTTGCATATCTTCTCTAATAATTCAATAAATATAATTTTTAATATACTTTTACATTTAAATTAATTTTAGCTTCATGTGGTAATTTATTTTTAAAATTTTCAAGATCAAATTTGATACCTTGCGTATCTGCCTCTTGTATTAATGCAACAGCTTCATGAACATTATATGGACTTCCACCTTGATATGGTTCAAAAATCCTATTTGCAATAGCTAGTGCATAAGAGTTTTTCTTAACATGATCTGATGCTGCATGTGGAGCAGTTATATATGCTAGACTTTCAATTAAGTCTTCATCAAATTTCCAATGATTAAATAAAAAACCAGAAAATGAAAGATGGTCTGTACCAAAAAATTCGTTTTCTACAAATGATATATTTTGATAATTATTTTGTTTAATTAACTCTAAAAATTCTTTATCTTTTTTTTGTTGTATCAACATACTTGAAAATAATATCATACCAAGTCTTAAAAGCATAACGCATGGAACTAACTCTTGAGATAATTTTTTATCTTCTTCGCCAAGCCATTCTGTTATAAAGTTTGCTTCTTCACTAGATTTACGCAAAAAAGTTTGTGTGTCTAAACCATAAGGGGATACATTTATATTTAACTTACCTTTTAATGAATTTGCTATAGCAATGTTTTTTATATTTGTAATTCCTAGTAATGCCACAACTTGATTTATAGTGGATATTTCTCTTGAAAAACCATAAAAAGGTGAGTTTGCTAAACGCAATAAATCCGCCGTTAAAAAAGGATCTTGAGAAATAATATTAACAACTTCTTGTACACGAGCTTCAGCTCCAGACTTATCAATGTAATTTCTTAGTTTTACTACGGTTTCTGGTAATGGTGGTAAATTATCTATTGTTTTACTTAACAATTCATTCATCATGATAAGTTCCTTATAAATTTAAGTATTTAAACTATCATTTTTAATTATAGCATAATTTAATATACCAAATAATATAGCATATAAGAATTTTCACAAATTTCAATTTATAATATAAAACAAACAATATTTAAAATTGAATATAGGGTAAAAAATATATTTATTGTTTAAGTAACTTAGGAAATATAGATACTATTTCCTAATTTTATTTTACATGTTTTTTATTATTAAATATTTATTACTTTATTAATCTCTACTAGATAATCCCAATATTTGTAATAAAGCGGTAAAAATATTAAGAACATCAAGGTATAGGCTAATAGCAGCCATCAAAGGATTATCATATCTACCTTTCACAATATTTTGTGTATCATAAGCAATATATAAGCTAAATATAATTACAACAACACTTGCAATAGCAAATTGCAACATAGGACTTTTAAATAAAAACATATTTAATAAACCAAAAACAAATATAACCACAACAGACCAAAAAAGTGCTGTCCCCATATTACCTAAATCTCGTTTTGTTTTAAGAGCATATACACTCATTATCCCAAAAATGATTGTTGTCATAGCTAAAGCTTGTGCAATTATGGCTGGATTTTTTACCATAACAAAAGCTAGTAATGGAACAAGTGTAAGACCACTTATAAAAGAAAATAATGCAAATACTACAAGATTTACTCCGGGTTTATTTTGAACAAAACCTAAAGCAAAAATTAATGCAATCTCCAATATAAATAATGGCATTCTATAAGTAGCAACAAGCACAGGATCACCCCATCCAACAAGAACACCAATAAATGCCAACAAAAGACTACCTGCAAAGAATTTATATGTAGTTTTAACAAAATTTACCAATGCAGTATCATTATATGATTGATAACTAACTTTTTCTGTATTTTGGGTATAATTTCTATCATATATTCCCATAAATTCTCCTTTATATTCAAAAGTTAAATAATTTTAACTAAAAATTATTAATGATTGATAATAAAATCTGTAATATAAATATCATAAAACTTTAATACAATATTTAAATACTTTAAACATAATCTTATAATATAGGTAGTATAGAATCTAAATAAATAAAAAATAGGAATATTATTTGCTTTTTAACTTAAATTTAAGCAAGTTTTATATTTTAAGGATATTATATGGCAATTGATTTAGGTGAAGTAACAGGCTCAACATCTGCTAGAGAAAAGAAAAAAGAAGGAACTAAAATTGCAAATGGTTTAGATAAAGATGCTTTTATGAAATTATTCTTAGAACAGTTAAAAAACCAAGATCCAACTTCCCCAATGGAAACAGATAAAATAATTACACAAACAGCACAACTTACACAAGTTGAAATGCAAGAAGAAAATAAAAAAACAATGAAAGAAGTTGCGCAAGCAATGAAAGCTTCTCAAGAAACAAATAAAGCCCTACAAGAATTTCAAAAGGATATGAAAAAATCTCTTGAAATGTTAAATATGGGTATGGAAGAAAACACACATGCAACAACAAAAGGGGCTAAAGCAAATACTTTAAATGCAGTATCAATGATAGGAAAAATTGCCGAAACAGATATAATGGGGTTAAATGTAGCTGGAAGTGGAGAAAATCATTTTAGTCTTTATTTTGACAATAAAATTGACATTTCAAAAGGAAATCCTGTAATTGAAATACTAAATTCAAATAGTGAAATGGTAAAAACAATTTCTCTTAAAGATAAAAATGGAAAACAAGGTTATATAGATTTTAAATGGGATGGAAAAGATTCTAGTGGTAACATAGTAGAACCGGGTAGCTATCAAGTAAAAGCATATTATAATCTTAATGAAGAAACAAAACAATATGATGAAACTAGAATAGGTAGAGGTGAAGTCCAAAGTATTATATATAATAATGGTGTGCCACTTTTAAGGCTTGGGGATAATATAGTGCCTGTGCAAAATGCACTTGAATTTTATCCTAGAGGTGATAGCTCTACACATAAAACTATAGAATCTATAAAAGCAGATGCAAATAAAGCAACAAAAGCATATAAAGATGATTTAGCAACTCAATCTTTAAGTGAAAAATATGAAAAAATTATAAAAGATAGAGAAGAAAAATTGAGATTAGAAGAAGAGGCAAATAAAGATGAAGATACATTAAAAGCTGAAGAGGAGGAAAGATTACAAGCACAAAAGGCTAAAGAAATGAAAAAGTATGAAAAAATGCTTGATGCTGCTGACAACAAAAAACAACTAAATCAAGAAGAACTAGATAAATTAACAAAATCAATAGAAACAAAAACAAAAGAAACTATAAATAATAAAGAACAACAAACAAATAATTTAGCATCTTCTTCACAACAAATGCCAATAAATAAAACAAATACTAATAATAATCAAAATATAAATAATATACAACATTCACAAAAGATAGAAAATCAATCTATAAATAAACAAAACAATAATTTAAATACAATGGATAACAATATAAATAATTTAAAAACAGAAAACCATAATAATCTATTTAATAATGAAATAAAACAACCAACTTTTATAGCTCAAGGTTAATTTATTGTGTATAATATTTCTTAAACAAAACTAAATCTTTTAAATAAAGGAAATAAATGAGATCTGTAAAAATTGGGACTAGAGTAACAATAATAATTATAACTGCTGTTTTTATATGTATGATAACTTTAGTATATATCATTGATTCATATTCTGAAAAAACTATATTAGAAGAATCTGGTAAATTACTTAAAAATACGGCTAAAAGATCTGCTAACTTAATACAAGGGTATGCACATGAAAGTTATGCTGTTTTAAATGTTTCTCAAGCAAATATACAAGATTGGATTAATAATGATTTACAATCAAAAGAAATTTTTATTGATTTAGTAAAACAAAATATGGTTAATATGCTAGATAGAATTAACTCTGCTTCTTTTGCATATTTATATATTAAAGATGCTGATTTTATTAAAGATAATAAATACAAAATCAATAAAGATGCTTTATTTCTCTCTTATGATTCTACTCCTACACAAACAGGTGGAGTTAGCATGTTAGATCCTAATGCCTCTATACTTGATTTACACGGATTAAAAAAATCTCTATCTACACAAAAACCTGCTATAGGAACACCAAGAAATATAAAAATAAACAATACAAATTTTTATGGTGTTACATTTAATATGCCAATTTTTAATGCAGATGGTGGAGTTATAGGGGTTGTAGGTGTTATAATGGATTTAACAAATCTTGCCACTGACTTAATGAGTAGTAGATTATCAGTTTTTAATAATGATTTTAGAACACTCGTAAATTATGATTCATTGATATTAGCACATCCAAATAGAGATTTCTCTGGAAAACTATTAGGTGATGTTTTAGATCTTAATAATTCTGGCAATAACGATTTTTACAAAGCAATTACAAATAAAGAAGAAATAGTTGCAAAAATTAATAATGCAAAAGGTATAACTTTATATACAGGGGTTGCTATAGTTGATATTTGGAATGATGTTGATACTTATTGGGCAATTACGGCTGTTGCTCCAGAAAGCTCTATTCTTGAACCAATAGTCAAATTAAGAATATATGCAACTATATTTGTAATTATAATGACAATTATAATTTCATTAATAATTTTTTATATCATTAGAAAAAATGTTACATTGCGTCTTTCAGGTGTGCAATCATTTTTAGTAAGATTTTTTGCGTATTTAAATCATGAAAGTAAGCAAACACCAAAACCTATAATTTCAAAAACAAAAGATGAAATTGGAATTATGATTTCAATTATAAACGAGAATATAGATAAAATAAAAAAGACTTTAGAATTAGATTCTATAATAGCCAATGAAGTATCAAATATTATAGTAGAAGCAAAAGAAGGTAAATTTGGTAAAATAATATCACAATCTAGTCTAAATCCACAAATGAATAAACTAAAAGATTCTTTAAATGAAATGTCTCAAACATTACCAAATTTAGTAGGAGATGATTTATCAGAACCGGCTAAAGTCTTTAAAGAATATGAAAATAATAATTTTACAGCAAGAATAAATGATGCAAAAGGATTAGAAATTGCAGTCAATGTTTTAGGAGATTCAATAGCAGATATGTTAAGAATTTCTTTAGATTATGCAAAAGAGTTAGGCAATAAATCAAAAGAATTAGAAATTGCAGTAAAAAGTCTAAGTGAATCTTCTAATATACAAGCAAATTCACTAGAAGAAACAGCAAATTCAATTAACGAAATTACTTCATCAATACAAAATGTAAGTGAAAGAACAAGTGAAGTTACAAAACAAAGTGAAGATATTAAAAATGTAATAGGCATTATTAGAGATATAGCAGATCAAACAAATCTATTAGCACTTAATGCAGCAATAGAAGCGGCAAGAGCAGGAGAACATGGTAGGGGTTTTGCAGTTGTTGCAGATGAAGTAAGAAAACTAGCAGAGCGAACGCAAAAGAGTTTGGGAGAAATTGAAGCAAACACAAATATTTTAGTACAAAGTATAAATGATGTAGCAGAATCTATAACAGAACAGGCATCAAAAATAAGTCAAATAAATAAAACAATAATACAATTAGAAAATATTACACAACAAAATGTAGAAGTAGCTAATAAATCACAGGAAATAAGTAATGCTGTTGATTTAGTAGCTAACAAAATATTAGAAGATGTTAATAAAAAAAGATTCTAATAATTAAATTATATTTAATTATTAAAAGATAATAATATCATATTACAAGATTTAAACTTATTTTATAAACCAAAAACTATTGCTTATAGGGATTTATATAATTTAACTAGAATGAAATAAATAATGATTAATGCAATAGGCTTAAGGCCCACATTATTTGCTGTAGGCTTTTTTCCACTAATATTTTTACTAACACTTATTAATCAAAATCACAACGACTTGCTGTATTATAGTATTAAGGTAAGTGGCTTTGTATTTGCGTATATGCCTTGTGGGTAATTACTGCACTTGTGGCTTATGCCTTTGTGCCTTGTTTATTTTGTAGGCATTTTTATCATGTAATGTGCTTGTTTCTTATGAGTTATTTTATTTTGTTTGGATTTTTTTCTTATAACCAAAGCTTGATACTTGGGGTTTGTATAGTAGTTTTACTTGGATATGGTATTCTTAATATCTTTATTGGCTACCTTGACATATCTTTGCAATCTTTACACTTTAGATTTGACACACCTGTGTATGTAGGGCTCATATCAATTGTGTGGTATGGCTTTTGGATTTGGTATTACAGAAATTCTTTGCAAAACTTGGATATAGGCTTAATTGCAAGTCATATAGGTATCACATTAATATCTTCAATTATTGCAAGGAAATTACATGAATATTTTAATTGATTTATTTGAATTACTAGAAAAGAATACAAAAACACCATATAAGCCTTTAAATATAATTTATAAAGTGGCTTATAAATTAACTATTGAATATATCAATCTATATTTTGCAAATTACAATATAGTTTATTCTAAAACAAGCATATCTTTATTACCAAAATTTTGTATTAAGTCAGAATCCATATTTTTAACAACATATTGTTTAGTATATGGGGAATGAGCTATTTTTTCTTTCTCTTTATCATAACAAGTAAG
>JARIAP010000115.1 GCA_029257755.1 Helicobacter sp. | reverse complement strand
CTTACTTTAGCATTTGGACGCAAATTTATCTCTTTTTTATTGATTACGCTTACATTTCCGGGTGCATCATCTATTTTTGTTGGAATCTTGGTGGCTGTAACAACCGATGCTTCAAGCTTATAACTTTCTATTTGATTTTTTTCTTGTTGTTGTGATAATAATAATGTAATGCAATTACAACCTATAAAAGTAAATAAATATATTTTTTTCATAAAACTCCTATATGATATTTTTTAAAAAAATAATATTATAATATTATTTTTCTTAAAATAATATTATAATAATTAAATTAAGCTTAGATTGTATATATAAAAAAATTAATTTAAATTAAAATGCTATAATTAACATTTGTTTTGATAGAATCATTAGACTTTATTATTTTAAGTAGAATTTATTACAACTATGACGAAAAAAGAAAGAATAAATAACATAAAAACTTTGTTTTTAGAGTATTACAAAGACGCAAAAACAGAATTAAATTATAACAATATGTATGAACTTCTAATAGCTGTTATGTTATCCGCACAATGCACAGATAAACGCGTAAATATTGTAACACCACTATTATTCAAAAAATACCCAAGCACAAGAGAATTAAGTATAGCAAACATAGATGAAGTAGCAGAGATAATTAAATCCGTATCATTTTTTAATATGAAAGCAAAGAATCTTGTGTCTATGGCAAAAAGTGTAGAAAATAATTTTAATGGAAAAATTCCATGCAATCAAAAAGATTTAATGAATCTTAGTGGAGTTGGACAAAAAAGTGCTAATGTAGTATTAGGTGAATTTCTAGGTTTGAATTATATGGCTGTTGATACCCATGTATTTCGTGTTAGCCATAGACTTGGATTAAGCAAAAGCATTAAAGCTATTGAAACAGAAAAAGATTTAACAAAAATATTTAAAGATAATTTAAATTTATTACATCAAGCTTTTGTGCTTTTTGGACGCTATAAATGTAAAGCTATAAAGCCTAAATGCAATGATTGTTTTGTTATAAAATATTGCAAAAATAAATCAAACTTTAAACCACAATGATTTTATTCTATAATTTATTAAAAAATGGTAAAATCATTGCCTTAATTATGATACATGAAAAGGATAATAATGGCACAAAAAAAATTTGTAGTTGGGATTGTTGGAGTAACTGGGGCTGTTGGAGAAGAATTACTTAGAATCTTAGAAGAGAGAGATTTTCCTATTAAAAAAATAGTTCCCCTTGCAAGTGCTAGAAGTGCTGGAGAAAAAATTTTATTTAAAAATAAAGAATATACAATACTTGAAACTACAGAATCTGTTTTTAAAAATGAAGGTGTAGAAATTGCTTTTTTTAGTGCTGGATCTAGCATTAGTGAGAGATTTGCAAAAGATGCAGTAAATGCAGGTTCTATAGTAATAGATAATACTAGTTTTTTTAGAATGGAAGATTCTATCCCACTTGTAGTTCCAGAGGTAAATCCGCAAGATATTAAAAAAGATTCTACAATCATTGCAAATCCAAATTGTTCTACAATACAAATGGTGCATATTTTATCTCCTTTGCATAATGCCTTTAGTATAGATAGGGTAGATGTTAGCACATATCAAGCAGTAAGTGGAGCAGGTAAAAAAGGTATGGAAGAATTAGTAATGCAAATGCAAAAGTTTTTTGCATTTGAGCTTGATAGTGTAGAATCAAAGGCATTTCAACATAGAATAGCACTTAATTTGATACCTCATATTGATGTATTTTTAGATAATGATTATACAAAAGAAGAAATGAAAATGGTAAAAGAAAGTCAAAAAATTATGCACACAAATTTTGAAATTTCTGCTACATGTGTGCGTGTGCCAATATTAAGAAGTCATAGCGAATCAATAACAATTAGATTTAAAAATGAAGTAAATGCAAAAGATGCAAGAGAGATATTGAAAAAAGCAGAAAATGTGATAGTAATAGATAATCCTAAAGACAATGAGTACCCAATGCCATCAATAGCAACAGATAGAGATGAAACATTTGTAGGTAGAATAAGAGAAGATAATTACGATAAAAGAATATTGCATTTATTTTGTGTTGCAGACCAAATAAGGGTTGGTGCAGCGACAAATGCAATTAGAATAGCAGAAAAATGGGTAACTATAAAATGAATATTAACAATTAGAACATAAACAAAAAATATATAAAAATTTTATTATACTTTACAACAATATAAAATAATAATTATATGGATTCTAAATATAGAATAAAGCTTATATATAAATATATTTATTGTTTATAGAGATTTTCCACAAACAAATTTATTAATACGAATAAAACCTTCTTTTAATTGCTCTAAATCACATGCAAAACTCATTCTAACAAAACCATCCATTCCAAATGCACTACCCGGAACTAAAGCTACACCAACTTGTTCCAATAATGCCTTGCAAAACTTCATGCTATCTCCATCATATCCATTAACTTTCTTAATGTTTATAAACAAATAGAATGCTCCATTTGGTTTTACAACATTTAATCCCGGAATCTCATTAATTAACTTACATGCCATATCCCTTCTTTCTTTAAATGCTTCTCTCATATATTCTATATCATCATCAGCACCACCATTTATAGCAACAATAGAAGCTTTTTGTGTAATTGAGTTTATATTTGAAGTGCATTGACTTTGTAAATTATCCATTAATTTTATAAGAGTATTATCCTTACATGCAGCATACCCCATACGCCAACCAGTCATTGCAACAGATTTACTTAACCCATTAATTGTTATTGTTCTTTGCAATATCTCATTATCTAAAGAACCTATACTAACAAATTCTCCATCATACATAAGTTTTTCATACATTTCATCACTAATTACCCATAAATTATGTTTTATAGCAATATCTGCTATTACCCTTAATTCTTCTCTAGTATAAACCATACCTGTAGGATTTGATGGACTAGTAAGAACAATAGCTTTTGTTCTTGAATTTATAGCTTTTTCAAAATCTGTTCCTCTTGCTTTAAAACCATATTCTTCTGAAGTCTCAATAAATATAGGCTTACCACCACTATATATAACTAATTCTGGATATGTAACCCAATATGGAGAAGGTATCAAAACCTCATCGCCATCATCAATAATTGATTGAAAAACATTAAATAAAGACTGCTTAGCACCATTACTTACAATAATTTCCTTAGCTTCATAATCCAAATTATTATCTTTTTTTAATTTATGTGCTATCGCTTGCAATAAGTCGGGTATTCCAGCAACAGCAGTATATTTAGTAAAACCACAATTAAGTGCCCTAATAGCTTCATCTTTAATTGATTTTGGTGTATCAAAATCTGGTTCTCCAGCACTAAAACTCAAGACATCTTTACCTTCTGCTTGTAATTTCCTTGCTAAAGTTGCTACTGCTATAGTTGCTGATTCACTCAAGCCTAAAACCCTCTTAGAATATTTTTGCATTACTGCTCCTCGTCTAAATATATGCAATATATTAGCAAATATTTTCAATTATAAAAATAATTTAACATTTAATCTTTCATCTAAAAATATAGATATGAAAAAACTTAACATTCTGTTTTCATTTGTAATTAAATTAACAGATATTTTTTCTTTATCTGACAATTTAAGAAAAAAACCAATTAAACAATTTGGTAATGGATGAGAATCTATAAATTTAATCTCTAAAATATCAAACGATTTTTCTTTTATATGCTCTATTTCACTTGTGTTTGCTATATCAAATAAATCTTCTTTAAATGCCTTAAACGAATCATAATCTCTTATTTGCCCTGTGCATGTAAGTTGTAACTTTCTATTCTCCATAGTCCCTTCAAGGACAAATCCCATATTCATAATAATCCTTAATTTTTAATAAATTTAATATTTAAAATCAAATGTTACCCCATTGCGTAAAATACTAGCATTATAATTATCTGTAACAAGAATATGCTTTATTTGACTTGTAATAGCAATCTTATAACTTTTTTTCGATTCTATAAGAATTATAGAATCAATTAATTTCATATCATTATCAAAAATAAGGATTTTTGGATACCATGCAGATGTATTATCATTTGGTGCAATATTTAATTCACCCAATCTATCAAATGTTAGCCAATATTTACCATTTATTTGAGTAAGTATATTCTCACCTTTTTTTAATATATTTGTATTTGTAATTTTTGAATCTCTTAATCCAATATCATATGTCCAATGTGTAGGTGAGTTTTTATGCACATCTATAATATCATAACCTCTTCTTATAAGATTATTAGTCATTACAAGAGGATCTACATTAGATTCTGTATTTAGCGTATATGTTAGAAATATTTTTTCTTGTTGTTTCTTTGCTTCTGTGATATAAAAATATGAATAACCCATGCCACTTAAAATATTGCTTGTAGAATATGCAAGAAAAGTAAAACTTGGATTTTTATCTGTTATATATGTAGAATTTATACGAAATGTTATAGAAACATTACTAGGCTTTGCAAGTTTTAACACCAACAATCCATTGCTTTTAAGTGTTGCAATAACTTTTTGTATATTTAACTTATCATTTACATAAAATGACTTTTCATTTGAAAAAATTCTATTGATAAATTTTTCATTTGTTTGATAAGTGTTCTTGGGTATAAATGTTTGAATTTTTTGTTGCAATTCATTTGCATACAAAAAACTTATTGCAACAAATATTAAATTACAAAAAATGATTCTCATATTATTTACCACCTAACATTTTATATTCTTTTTGAGTAATTATTTTCATTTTTTCACCATCATATAGCATATATGTTACCCCCAATTGATTATAATTAAATTTTTGTCCATCAATTTCAATACTTAATACAGCATACCCAAAATGAAAAGCAGTTGGATTATTTACATTAATAGTTACAGGAGTTTTTTTGGTATATTTTTCTCCTTTAGTTTTAGTTATTGTATCTACCCATGCAAACCATACATCATCTTTTGGTGCAATTATTAGTGATTTTTGTTTAATTTTTTCTTCATTTGTTTCTACATCATTATTTTGAACAATCTCTTTTAATTCTACTTCGTTTTGTATTGATTCTTCTTGCTCACTATCTTGTATAGCATCTTTTAGTGAAATAGTTGGATATGTGTAATTAATATCTTTTTCAATTTCTTGTTTTTTCATATTGTTATTACTAATAATTGTAGTTTGTTGTGGTTTTGATAAAGTGCCTATAAAATAAACTCCAATAGCTATGATAATTAATATGGTTACAACAATAATAGCCACTATAATAGTTTTATATGAATATTGTTGTTTTGGCATATTTATTTCAATTGGTGTATTATTTAACTTACTGCTTTTATTTGTATTTGTAGATTCTATTTGTTGTTTTTTTACTTCATTTGTATAACTATCATTTTTCATATTATTATAATTACTATTGTTTGTTATTTCTTGTTCTATATTTTCTTTAATTGTATCTTTATTTTGATTATTACTTGTTGTGCCTGTTTTATATAAATCAAATTCTTTTATCCATTCACTCAAATCAAGATGTAATTCTCTTTCTAATATTTTAATAAATCCATGTGCTCTAGTAGAATCAATATTATCAAACTTTTTATCTATTATGTCTTGTAATCTCGCTATAGTTAATCTTGTTTTATCTTGTAATTCTTTAATATCCATGCTTTTAAGTTTTTCAAAATCAGACATTTATTTTCTCTCCTTATAGTGTTGTATTCTATCAATTAATATACCCGTTGCTACACTAGCATTTAAAGAATTAAAGTTATTATACATTGGAATATGCAATATATAATCAAATTTATTGATTAACTTGTTTTTTAAACCAATATCCTCTCTACCTATGAATAATGCCCACTTTTCTATATTAGAATTTATTGATTTATTAGAATCTAAAGTGCCACCTCCAAGCAATGTGAAATCATTCATCTTAGCTTCATTTGCAACATCAAGACTAGATTTATGGAATCCAAATGGCATACAAAGTAACGATCCACTACTAGCACGAAAAATACCTTCTAAAGCTTGCACACTTAAATTATCTCTATCGCACAATATAATTCCACCAACACCTAAAGCATAAGCAGAACGAACAATAGAACCTATATTTCCAATATCACTTAAACCACATAATACAACTAAACTTTGATTTAATAATAAGGAGCTAAGAGAACTTGTTTCAATATCTTTAATTTTTGCTATAATTCCTT
>JARIAP010000095.1 GCA_029257755.1 Helicobacter sp. | reverse complement strand
ATCTAGCTTTAATATTTTTCCAGCAACAAAGCGAGAATATACAAACCAGCCAAAAGCAAACATACAAACACCTATGAGTAACAATACTAATGCACCCATTTATACTCCTTAAAAATACATACAAAATTCATTTCATTTTATTGTTTTATTATAAGAATCTTCAGTTATCTTATATAAAAAATACACAATATTGATTCAAAAATTACGAAAGGTAACATTAATTTATATTTATTTATTAGATATAGGATGCATATGATACGCTAAAACACCAAATAAACATAACGCTATACCAGCAAATATAAACATTATTATTCCTTCATTAAAACCATGAAATACATCATGCATTTTTCCAATCAAAAATGGCGATAAACTTGCAATAAGATAACCAAATCCTTGTGCCATCGCAGATAACTTTACAGATATAAATACATTTGTTGATTTTTGTGATATAAACAAAAGTGCTATACTAAAAGCTCCTCCCATAGGCATTCCAATGATACATGCAACAATATATAACAAAAAACTATCATTTATAAAAAATAATAATAATAACCCTATAACATATAAACTACATAAACATGCCATATAAAATGGCTTATATTTTGCTCTTAAATGTGTAAGTAAAATGGGACCAATTAATGCAATAGGAAAAGCCACAAATTGAGCAACAAGTGTTATGTTTGTTGAAAATTCTATACTATATCCTTTTTCAACAATAATTTGTGGAAACCACACAATTAGTCCATAAAATAAAAAACTTTGTAATCCCATAAATATAGTAATTTTCCATGCATCAATACTTGAAAATATATTAAATTTTTTGTCATTAATTAAGATTCTTCTTGTTAATCGACCATTTTTTATTTGGGGAATATAAACAATTAGTGCTAGTATTGCTAATAATACCCAAAATGACATAGCATTAATAAGACCTACATTCCTTAATAATGGAAGTGCTAATGCAATCCCAATAATTGCTGAAAAATTTAAAACTAAACCATAAAATCCCATAATTTTTGGTATATTGTTTGGAAACTTAGCTTTAATAAAACTTGGTAATAATACATTAGCAATAGCTATTCCAGCCCCCATAATTGTAGTCCCAATAAATAACAAATAAATATTTAATTCCCTAATAATATCTAAATTTTGAAATCCAATTAAATTTATTGCATATGGTGCATAACCACGCAACAATTCTCCAACAACAATACATATTAAACCAACAATCATTGCTTGTGTTTGTTGAAATTTTGCAACTAAAAAAGAAAATATACCAAAAGCTATCAATGGAAGAGAAGTTAAAAATCCCACTAAAGCTGAATTCATCATAAAATATTGCTTAACAGATTCTGTAATTGGACCAATAGATGTTATTGGGGCTCTTAAATTAATAGCAATAAGTGCCATAGCTATAAAATTTATCCAAAAAATCTTTTTTCTTAAAATCATAATAATCCTAAACAATGAACTTAAAGTTTATTTATATACCCCCATAATTTATCTAATTTCCATTGTATTGTCAATTAATTCTATTAATTTTTCAAACACTTTTCATAATATATTTTTACTTGCATGTTTAATACATTTGCATATTAAAATATAAATAATTTCAA
The DNA here is from genome assembly GCA_029257755.1 of Helicobacter sp. Classification (GTDB taxonomy): domain Bacteria; phylum Campylobacterota; class Campylobacteria; order Campylobacterales; family Helicobacteraceae; genus Helicobacter_A. Next base: position 1,608 of record JARIAP010000095.1, on the reverse strand, counting down.
TACCTACTTTGAAATAAAATTTATATTTTAATATAAAAAACTTATAATTCTATTAATTTATATTGTAAAATATTTAAAACTTGTTATCTCATTATATTTTACAATCAATACGATAAATTACTAATAAATATTTAATGTTTTTAAGACTTTTTATATAAAATCTATTTATAAATTTAAATTTTAAGGAAATATCTTGGATAATAAAAAAATGTCTTACCTAGATCTTGCAAAAAAAGTTTTAGAAATTGCAAACAAACCACTTACATATAAAGAAATATGGAATCTAGCAATTGAAAATGGATTAGATAAAAAACTAACAAGTATAGGTAAAACACCAGAGCAAACAATAGCAGCAAGACTTTATGTTAATATAAGAGATAGAGAAGATTCTGAATTTATAATGGTATCAAGACGACCTACTAAATTTTGGCTAAAAAATAAAGATTGTGAAAAAAATTTGCAAGTTTCTAATCAAACAAACACAATGATAGAAAAAATAAAGAAAAGCTATAATGAGAGAAATTTACACCCATTACTTGTAAAATATCTAAAAGAAAGTGATTTTGATTGTTTTTCAAAAACAATCATGCATGAAAAAAGTAAAAAAGGACAAAGTGGTGAAGATAGGTGGAATTATCCAGATATTGTAGCCGTGCATTTTCCATTTAATGATTGGAAAGAAAAAGAAACTCTAGAATTAACACATAATTTAAATAAAATAAATTACAAGATATATTCATTTGAACTAAAGGTTGATATAGATTTTTCTAACCTTAAGGAATATTATTTTCAAGCTGTATCAAATTCTAGTTTTGCAAATGAAGGATATTTAGTAGTTTTTGAAGATATTGACGAAGAAGTATTAAATGAAATTCGCAGATTAAATCAAAGCTTTGGTATAGGGCTTATCAAACTTGAAGTAGAAGCATTAGAATCTAGGATTATACTTCCCTCATTTGAAAGGAATCTAGATTTTAAAACACTTGATATGCTAATAAATAAAAATAAAGATTTTAAAAAATTTATTTGCGATTTAAACAAAGATATTCAAATCAATGATAGAGATAGAATCATTAAAGAAAATTATGACAAAATTCTTAGTGATGAAGAAATGGAGAAATATCTTATTGATAATAAAATAATATCGCAACAATACTAAATCCTATATTCATGTAAAATATAGCTAAAAAATAAACAAATATTTTCATTATTTAACTTATTTTCACACCAAGAGATATAAGATTTTAATTTATAAATACAATAAAATTTTCTTTTATACTATTTATAGCAAGAAATTCTTTATTGTTAAATTATACAAAAACTATTTAGAATCTTATAATAAATTATATTCATGGAAACAATACAATAAATATATGCTTAAATTTATATATTTGTTTTTCTAACTTTAATTTATTTTAACTAAATTACATATAAGTATTAATTGAGATATTCTCTCAATTAATAAATGATTATCAATAGATTAAGCAAATAGTGGGGCAACTACAAAGCCTAATGCAACAGCAAATACAATAGCTATAACACCCGGGAGAATAAAGCTATGGTTAAATACAAATTTACCAATACGAGTAGAACCTGTATCATCCATTT
>JARIAP010000088.1 GCA_029257755.1 Helicobacter sp. | reverse complement strand
CTTTTTTCTTGGCGTAAGACGCGACTTTGACACAAAAGAGGAAACAATAAATAATGATATTTTTGAATATTTTCTAAAAAATATTTATAAAAATAAAGAAATATATGCAGTATTTCAAATATTGATTCAAGATTTAGGACTAAATATTACATCATCATTTAATAATACACTTGGTATAGATAGAATCTTTGCAACATTATATGACAAATCAATTGAATTTAAAGAAACAAACGAATTTGATTTATATATGCAACCAAATTATACTTTAAAAAGAGCAAAAAAAATATCAAATCAACTCAATATAAAAGAAGACAATTTAAAATCAACTAACATTAAGATGTATATATGTGAACAAGCAAAATTACTAAGTAAATATATTAGAGACAATACATTACAAACAAAAAATGCTAATATAGAAAAATTATGCAATAAACTTGATTGTAATGATGTAAATGAAATATTAAAAAATTCATTAGTAAAAGACAAAACACATCATTATATAAAAAAATATATGGAAAATAATAATATGTTTGCAAATGATATAATAAAGTTTTGTGATCATATATATAATCTTGGAAAGTTATATCATATATGTTATGAAAGTGAATTATTATTTGGTATATACTGCATAATGAATCTATACAAACAAAGCATCCAAGACATTGAATCTCAAAACAATACATTAAGCTTTGATTCCATAAAAAGAAAGGTATTTGCAATTACAACAGATACATTGCAAATAAAAGATGTTTTCCAAAGTGATTATTTTTACTTTAGATTAGATTCTATCATAAGTCATATTTTATTTGATGAATACCAAGATACAGATATAGTTCAATACAGAATCTTTTTACCACTTTTTCAAGAAATTTTATCTGGCGTGGGAACAAAAGATTTTAAAAGTTTATTTTTTGTTGGCGATGATAAACAAAGTCTTTATGCTTTTCGTGGAGCAGATATAAGAGTCTTTGAAACAACAAAAAAAGAAAAATCTTTAATAAATAAAACTCTAGAATATAATTATCGTAGTAAAAAATCAATAATTGACTTTGTAAATAATAAATTTATGACAATATTTAAAGACAATTATACAAAACAATTATATAATGATATACAAGCAGAACACGATGGTGTTGTTTTAGTTAGTTTATTCGATGAAAATACAGAAGATGATATTAATATAAAGATATATAATAAAGTGCTAGAGCAAATAAAGCTACTTATAGAAAATAATATACCAAAAAAAGAGATAGCCATTCTTGCAAGAAAAAGAGATATTTTGTTGGAGTTTGTATCCTTTGCTAGAGAATCTCAAAGCAATATATTATTCAATGTTGATAAAAATGGTTGTCTTGCAAATCAACCTTTGGTTAAAGCAATTTTTTATGCTTTTAAGATAAATCACTACAATAATAATATTGAAAAATTAAATAATGCAATAAATATATTACAAAATAACGAACTAAAATACAAAAATTATGAATATATAGCTTTATCTCAAATTATAAGCGATTACGGGATAAATTTTGAAAATCAAGAATGTGAAATAAAATTACAAAATGCTATAATGGAACAAAAAAGAAGTTTAAAATTTGCACAAAAAAAGCTTAACAAACTAATAGGTAAAAGTTATTTTGATAATCAATATATAAAAATTCCACAAAATGAATCACTTGCAAAATCTATAAAATTTGTAATAGAAAATTTAGAATTATATAATCAAGATTGTATAGAATTACTTGAAATAGCAAGTGAAAATCCAAATATAAAAAACATTGATGATCTTTTTGAGCTTATATCACACACACAATCAATGACTATGCAAGAAGAAGCTATTAATGTAATGAGTGTTCATGGATCTAAGGGTTTAGGATTTGAACATGTAATTTATATTGATAATAAAAAACATAAAAATGGAAGAAAAGATAAAATATTATATGATTATGATAATGTATTTTTAAAAGAAATCCGCATTGATACAACAAATAGTCAAACAGAATCATATAGAGATGAAGAATTACAAAAACTTGCAAATAAAAATATCAGCGATACATTGCAACAAGAACATAATATATTATATGTTGCATGCACTCGTGCAAAAAGCGGACTTTATATACTCGCTAATACAGAAAGTGAGATTGCAAAAACACTAAACCTTAATGAATCCGATTCTATTGGTAATATAGAATCTATTTTTAACAACAAAATACCACAAGAAGAAATAAAAACACAAAAACCCTTTATAATTAGCAATATAAAATCTAGCGTAGCAATACAAGAAGAATTTATACACGAAGATATAGAATTTTTATATCAAAATAATATTTCTATGAAACATAAACAAATTGTAGGATTAAGTCTCCATTTATTCCTTGAAATTATGCTTGGATATAATGCTAAAAATCCATTTAATATTATTAAATCATATTATGGTTTTTATCTCAACGATGAAGAAATTATAGGTATATTAAAAAAAGCAAAAAATATTTTTAATTCACAATTAAAAGAGTTTATAATTTCAAAACAAAGTCAAATAAAATGCGAACTATCATTTTTGCAAGATAACAATATAAAGAGGTTAGATGCCATAGTAAAACAAAATGATGAATTTTGTATTATAGAGTTTAAAAGTAGTCAAACTATTAGCAATTCTTTATTACAAAAACATATAGAACAATTAACAGCATATATGAATTTTATTAATAAAATACAAAACAAAAAAGTTTCTGGTTACTTAGTATATCTACAAGATGAGGTTTGGATAAAAGAGGTGGTACTATAAACACATACAATACCATTGTAGCCATAGTTTCTAAGATAATTTGATAATGTGTTTTTAAATGTTTGGTAGGTTGTGCTTGTTTTATGGAATATAGATATTATAAAGTCTTGTGATTTTTTATATTATCTTTATGTATTTGTTTTAAATGTATGTTTGTTTCGTTTTTATAAGCATTTACTG
>JARIAP010000068.1 GCA_029257755.1 Helicobacter sp. | reverse complement strand
AATCAAAACTAATTAACACAACAATATAGTTAAATAAATATATATAAATGGAATTCACATGATATAATATAAAGTTTATTATTTTTCAAGGTTCTTTTAATGATAAAATATTTTAATAGATTCATTATTATTTTTTTTACATTGCTAATTGTAGATCAAGCTATAAAATATATAATTATTGATATTGCAAAGCCAACAAGTCTTAATGATTTTATAATTATATTAGATATGCCTATTATATCTATAGCTCTCGTTTTTAATATAGGAGTTGCATTTTCATTTTTTACATGGATTGGAGAATGGCTTAAATTTATTCAGCTTGGGTTAATATTTATTATCATTGTAATTTTATATTATAAAAAACAACTTTTTCAAACACATTATATAGCATTTGCATTTATGATCTCTGGTGGTGCTTCAAATATTCTTGATAGATTTTTACATGGTGGGGTAGTTGATTATATATATTGGCATTATGGATTTGACTTTCCTATATTTAATTTTGCCGATGTTATTATTGATTGTGGCATTGCATTATTTATTATACAAACTATATTTACAAACAAAAAATCATAATTTATAAATTGACTTAACATTCTATCTCTTTCATTTTGTGATATTAATCAAAATACAACCATTTAATGATAAAAAATGCTACCACAACTACTAATAACAAAATAGGTATTAAAAGCATTAACATTATAGATTCCATTATTTTGCTTTTGTGTTAAAAAATAATCATGATATAAGTATAAAATTACATAAAAAGATATAAAACTATAAATAACTAAATTTATGTAATTTGTAATAATAATATTATGATAAATACTTTATAATAGTTATTTTGCTAATAATCCTCTTTTTGGTCCGCTTTTACCATGACAATGTTTATATTTTTTGCCACTACCACAAGGACAAAGCTCATTTCTAGCTGGTTTTTTATCTAAAATTTCTTCTTCTAAGCCACTATGATTAAGCACAATATGTTCATTTTCATGCTCTAGAGTAGATAAAATCTTTTCTTCTTCTTGTTGCACATCTTGTGTGCTAAATTGCACAATTTGTAATGTTCTATATGCTTCTATTTTTATATTTTCTACAAGTTCTAAAAATAAATTATAACTTTCTTTCTTGTATTCAACTAATGGATCTTTTTGATTATATCCACGCAATCCAATACCTGTTTTTAAATGATCTATTGAATACAAATGCTCTCTCCATGCGTTATCTACAACCTGCAAGTATATAATCCTCTCTAATTCATTACGCATTTCTTTTGATGTGTTTGCAAATTTTTGTTCATATTCATTTTTCATTACACTTAACAATAAATCATAAATTTCATTATAAGTTTTATTTATTAAGGATTCTCCCATATCTAGTAAATATTCTTCTTTAATGAATGCTAAAAGCCCATTAATATCATAATTTTCTGGCAAATCATTTGGAAATATTTGACTGCGATTAAGCAAACTATTTACACTTACTTCTCTATTTTCTATAATTCTTTCTGACATATCAAAATCTTTTTGCAATAACTCATTTCTAAATCTATAAATAACTTTTCTTTGTTCATTGCTAACATCATCATATTCTAGTAGATGCTTTCTTGATTCAAAATGCAATGATTCTACCTTTTTTTGTGCTTTTTCAACAGATTTTGTAATCATTCCAGATTCTATACTTTCACCATCTTTCATACAAGCTTACCCATAATACCCTTTAATTTATCACTACCAAAAATTCTAAGCAATGAATCTTCTAGGCTTAGATAAAATTGACTAATTCCTGGATCTCCTTGTCGTCCTGCCCTACCACGCAATTGATTATCAATTCTTCTACTTTCATGCCTTTCTGTGCCGATTATATAAAGTCCCCCAAGATCTCTAATCTCATCATCAATCTTTATATCAACACCCCTACCCGCCATATTTGTAGCAATTGTAACAGCACCTTTTAAACCTGCATTTTTAATAATTTCTGCTTCTTTATCATGTTGCTTTGCATTTAATACATTATGTGGTATTCTAGCTTTTTTTAATAATTCATGCAAAACTTCACTTTTTTCTATACTAGCAGTCCCAACAAGTACTGGTTGCCCTTTTTTATAGAGTTCTATGATCTTTTCAAGCACAGCATTAAACTTCTCTTGCTCACTTTTATAAATTAAATCATTTAAATCTCTTCTTTGTATAGGTAGATTTGTTGGTATAGAGACAACCTCAAGATTATAAATTTCTACAAATTCAGTTGCTTCTGTTTGTGCTGTTCCTGTCATTCCACTTAATTTATCATATAATCTAAAATAATTTTGAAATGTAATATCAGCTAAAGTTTGGCTTTCTTCTTTTATTGCTACACCTTCTTTTGCTTCTAATGCTTGATGTAAGCCTTCACTAAATCTCCTACCCTCACTAAGCCTACCTGTAAACTCATCAACAATAATAACCTCATTATTTTGCACGACATAATCTTTATCTTTCACAAACAAATAATTAGCCTTAAGAGCTTGGTCTAAATGATGTGATAAAGAAGCATTCTCTATTGAATACAAATTCTCAACACCAAAAAGAGATTCTGCCTTTTTAATTCCATCTTCTGTTGTTAATATAACCCTATTTTTCTCATCAATATTAAAATCATCTTCTTTTTTCATTTTTTTAGCTACAGAATCTGCTAATTGATAATTTTCCATTTTACGATTAATTGGTCCAGAAATAATAAGAGGTGTTCTAGCTTCATCAATAAGTATAGAATCAACCTCATCAACAATTGCAAAAAAATGATGTTTTTGCACCTTTTGATCTAAATTATATTTCATATTATCACGCAAATAATCAAATCCATATTCATTATTTGTCCCATAAATTATATCATTTGAATATATTTTTAATCTTTCTTCATCGCTTTGTATGCCACTTGTAATAACACCTACACTTAAATCAAAGAAATTATATAATGGTTGCATTGTTTGTGCATCTCGACTTGCAAGATAATCATTAACTGTTACTACATGTACGCTTTTACCTGCCATTGCATTAAGTATTACGGGTAAAGTTGCAACAAGAGTTTTGCCCTCACCTGTTTTCATCTCTGCGATTCTTCCTTCATGTAATGCCATACCACCTATTAATTGCACATCAAAATGCCTCATATTTAATATTCTTTTACTAGCTTCTCTTATTAGTGCAAAAACATCTTCTAACTTAGAATCTAATATAGAATTAACAAAAGAAATAGATAAATCATTATTGTCTAAACTATCTAGCTTATGAGAAATATCTTCTTTTATGGCTTTAAATTTATTTTTCAACTCTTCATCACTTAAATCTTTCAAATTAGATTCTAATTCATTAATATTTTTTGTGCGATTACGATAAATTTTTAACAATTTATCATTTCTTGTTCCAAAAATTTTACCAAATATGCTTTTCATGCTATATTCCTCGTAAGTTAATTTTAATATAAATAAAATTCATTTATTTTTTGAGTGTAAAACAAGCTCATAAGAACTCTTAATGATTGTCAAATCACCTACAACATTAGAATTTTGCTGTTTATGTAAATTATTACGCAAATTGTCATTTATATTATCAAGCTCATCCATTCTTTCCTTTAAACGCAATATAATATCAACACCTGCAAGATTAACGCCTAAATCCCTTGTAAGCTTTAATATGGTTTTGATTTTATCCATATCTCTTTGAGAGTAAAGTCTCATTTTTCCATCTGTACGAGATGGCTCAATCAAGCCTTCTTTCTCATATTGTCTTAAAGTTTGAGGATGAATATCAAGTATTTTTGCTACTACACTAATTAAAAAAACTGGTTCATCATAACTTGCATCCATAATATATTCCTTTCATATTAAATCATTTATCTAAAGCTCTTTTTGTAAAAGCTCTCTTAACTCTGGGCTAAAGTTTTTTGAATCTGGTATCTTTGCATTTACTTGCAACAATAAATCTCCATATTCACCTGTTTTTCTGTTTTTAAAACCCATATTTTCAATACGCATTTTTTGACCATTTTGCATATTTTCTGGAATCTTTATGGTAATATCTTTTTGCAATGTCTTTACTTCAACTTTATCTCCAAATAACATTGCCTTCAAAGGAACATTTATTTCTTGTATTATATTATAATCATCTATTTTGTATCCATCTTGCAATGCTATATTTATAGTAATTATTGCATCTCCTGTCATATTTCCTAACTTTTTACCTTTACCTTTAGCTCTTAACTTAGAACCATTAGTAATACCCTCTGGTATTTTTAATTCAAAATTATAATTATTTAAATTTACTCTAACTTTATCTCCCAATAATGCACTCTTAAGAGATATTGTTATGTTTGCTTCAATATCCAAATCAATACTATTTTCAGCTCCAAAATCAAAACCGCTAAAACCGCCACTACCATTAGAACCAAAGGATCCAAAACCGCCATTATTAAATCCCCTGCCTTTACCACCAAAAATACTATTTAAAATATCATTAAAATCAGCACCTGCATAAGAACGACTAAAATCACTAAAATTCTGCCCATTAAACATAGAATCACCATATCTATCATATTCGGCTTTTTTTTGTGGATCACTTAAAATTTCATAAGCTCCATTAATTTCTTTAAACTTTGCTTCAGCTTCAGCAGATTTATTTACATCTGGATGATATTGTCTTGCTAACTTGCGATATGCTTTTTTAATTTCATCTGGACTTGCACCTTCACTAATATTTAATGTTTGATATAAACTCTTTGCCATTCTTTAACCTTTTTATAACTTTTAGCGTTATTATAACATAAAATATGAGTTTATACATATAAAGTTTATTTAGCTTAAATACTCTAATTTTATTTCAATTTATATTATAATCATATATAACTTTAAAAGCTAAAAAGTTTATCTAATTGCAAAAATAAATTTGGATATGTTATTTTAATTTTTCTTGCAAATTCCTTTACATCTAAAGATTGCAAACTTCCGCTACTATCTTTGTATTTGTCTAACTCATGTATTGCTACTACCATTGTATCTTCTAAATCAATTGGCATTAACTCTTTAATTTCATGGCGAAGTAAAATAAGAAGTTTTTCTTCATGATGATTTTGCAAATGATTCAAAAGATTATTTAATGCTTGTTGAGGTAAAGCTACAAATTCTTCACCATCTGGTGCTTTTATAAACCAAGCTTCATCATTTTTAAAACCACCCTCTACAAATTCTAATAGCCATCTATCATCATCAAGTTGCCCCATATATGCAACATTGCTTACATTTTGCAAACTTTTTACTAAATTTTGTCTACCATATTTTGTCTGTTTAGCCATACCATTACTCCTTTTTGAGCGTGTAGTCTATTATGAGCTTCTTCTATAATCTTGCTTTGTGTCCCATCAATAACATCTTCACTAACCTCTAAACCACGATATGCGGGCAAACAATGCAAAAAAATAGCATCTTTATGTGCAAAACCCATAACCTTAGAATCTACTCTATAATCTTTAAAATCTTTCATTCTTTGTTTTTTTTCACTTTCTTGCCCCATAGATACCCATGTATCAGTAGTAACAACATTAGCACCTTTTGTAACCTCAAAAATATCATCTGTTATAATAATCTTTGCACCACTATTTTTAGCATTGCTCATAGCAATATCTATAAATTTTTGCTTTGGCATATAATTTTTAGGACAAGCTAATCTAAGTTCAAAACCCAACTTTGAAGCTAACATAAGCCAAGAATTTGCCATATTATTACCATCTCCTATATAAGCAACAACTGGCTTTTCAAATTTGCTATCATAAGGTAACAATGGATTTGGCACAAAAATTTTATTTTCAATCATTGTTAAATAATCTGCTAAAAGCTGCATTGGATGAAATTCATCGCTTAAACCATTTATAACAGGCACACTAGAATACTTAGCAAATTCTTCTAACCTTTCATGTTTATGAGTCCTAACCATTATCATATCAACCATAGAACTAATAACAGCTGAACTATCACGAATGATCTCGCCCCTACCCAATTGTAAATCACTATTTGACAAAAATATACCAAAACCGCCTAATTGGTATATTCCAACTTGAAAACTAACTCTTGTTCTAGTGGAACTTTTTTCAAAAACCATTGCTAGTGTTTTACCTGCAAGATATGGGGTTTGTATATTTTGTTTATATTTATCTTTAATTTCTATAGCAAGAGATAGCATTTCTAAAATTTCATTCGCACTAAAATCATTAATAGTTAAGAAATGTCTCATAAGAATCCTTGCATAAAATATCAAAACTATAATCTTACAATAAAACTGCAACAAAGTGAGAATAATTTTAAAAGTTTTAGAATCTTTATTACTCATATTTACAATATTAATCATATTAACCACACAATAATATCAAAATATGTTATAATTTAAAGTGATATTATGTTGTAAATATTGCAAATAAGCTTATTTTAAATATAGGGTATAGAATGGCAGATTGGAATAATGGATACTTTA
>JARIAP010000016.1 GCA_029257755.1 Helicobacter sp. | reverse complement strand
TTTACTTAAGTTTTTTACTTCTAAAACCATTTTTATCTCCTATAATATACTTGATACTAATAGCTGCGTATAAGAATGTTGTGGATCTTGTAATATTTGATCACTTAAACCCTTTTCAACAATTTGCCCATTCTTCATTACTATACATAAATCTGTTAAGTGCTTTATTACACCTAAATCATGACTTACAACAATCATTGAAAATCCTATTTGTTTTTGCAATGCTTTTATTAAATCCAAAATCTTTGCTTGGACGGATAAATCAAGCCCTGTTGTTGGTTCATCAAGTAATAATAATTTTGGACTTGCCGCTAATGCTTTAGCAATTTGGATTCTTTGTTGTTGCCCACCACTAAAAGTATCGGGATAATTATCTATTCTTTCTTGCGGAATCTCTGTTTTATCTAAAAAATAGAAAGCACTTTTTCGTATCTCTTCATATCTTTTTATCCCACTCATTATTATTTTTTCAGCAATATTTCCACCTGCACTAAAATAATAATTTAACCCTAATCTTGGGTTTTGATAAATCATTGATATTATTTTATTTCTTAAGTGGCTTAATTCTTGTAAATTTGCTTGTAAAATATTTTTACTTGCATTTTGAAAGCCACTTAAATATATTTCACCGCTACTTGCTTTTATATCTTGATAAATCAATTGTAATAATGTGCTTTTACCGCTACCACTCTCACCAACAATTCCTAAAACTTCACCTTTTTTTAATGTTAAATTAACATTATTAACACCCACAACACTACCACATTGCACACAAATTGATGAGTTATATTTTTCTCCACTAAGGGATAAACATTCATTACATATGCCATTAGGACTTGCAAATATTTTACTTAAATTCTTAATTTTTAATATGTTTTCTGTATGTTTATAACCCATTTTACACCCTTTGTTCTAGTGTTTTATCACAATATGAAGTATCACTGCAAAAATATTGCTTATTTCCTTTTGTATCTAAGATAACATCTAAAAATACATTTTCATTCCCGCATCTTTGGCATTTTTTACCACTAAAATCTTCTACTCTAAATTCTCTATCTTCAAATTTCAATGGTTCTACTTTTGTAAATGGCGGAATAGCATATATCTTTTTTTCTCTACCTGCACCAAAAAGTTGCAATGCTTTAGAATTATTTAATTTTGGTATATCATATCTAGGTATGGGGCTTGGATCCATTGCATAACGATTGCCTACAATCACTGGATAACGACTAGCAATCCTACTATCACCAAGCACAGAAGTATCTTCATATAAAAGCACCCATAATTTAGAATAATCTTCATATGCATGCATTTGCTTTGTTTTTGCTGTATCTGCTTCTACAATTTCTAAAACATCTGGTGTTGGCACTTGGAATACAAGTATTTGATTTTCTGCAAGTGTTTCTTCTGGGATTCTATGTCTTGTTTGTATGATTGTGGCTTCTTTTGTATTTGTAGTTGTTTTTGTATTTGTAGTTGCCTGTATAAAACTTTTAAGATTAATTGCATTTACCCCTTCATCACTTCCTTGATCAATTACTTTCAGTGTATCGCATTCATTAATTAATGATAATGTTAATTGTAATCCGCCTGTCCCCCACCCTTTTGCCATAGGCATTTCTCTTGATGCAAATGACACTAAATATCCCGGAATTGCAATAGCTTTTAATATAGCTCTACGAATTTCTTTTTTTGCTTCTTCATCTAAAAATGCATATTTCATGCCATCTTCCTTTCATTTTTTTCTGTAAATTCCTTAGCTTTTTCAAATACTTGTAAAATAGCTTGGAATGTTACATAATGTGGTAATTTATAATGATTTGCAAATCCCATTGAATCTACGCCATCAATATGATGCAATATCATTTCACAATTTGATGCAAAATGGGTTTCATTTTCTCTATGTTTAACTGCATAAAGATTCAAATCCAATATACTCATGCAAATTGCCTTTGTTTCATTAAATCCAAAACAAAAACCAAATCCTGTATTTAGTTTAACACTTCCATCATATTGCTTCTCTACTTCACCAACACTTTCTACTGCACTTACATCTATTTCACCAATTATCACTTCTTTTTTTGTAAGTGGATGGATAAATTTTACTTCTATATTACCAAGCCTTAAATCACCTATAGTTGGGTGTATATCTCCATATCCACGCATAGAAGTATAAGCAAAACCTAGCATACTCCCACTCTCCCCTCTACTCATAGCTTGCATCATAGCACTACGAGAATATGGCGGATTGGGAAAAACGCGTGTAATATCATCTATTTTAGAATCTTTTGGTTGGTTTTTTATGAATCCCATTTGTCTTAATAAATCAAGGGCTGATGGCATTTTCTTATCACTACAATCATAGTTGCTTATATCAATATTGTCTTGATTGATAACACTATTTAAAAGTTTTATTTGATAATCATTGCTAGGACCCAATATCTGTCCACCTTCTATATCCTTAAAAGCCGCTGAAATTCTTCTTACAATTCTCATATTATTAATATCTATTGTTTTTGCTTCACCAATTCTTTGGCACGAGCTTCTATGAGCTCTTAAGAAAAATGCTGCATTAAAAGTATCACCACTTGATTTAATAAGTGATTTAGCCGCTAATTTTTTACTATAGAGACTACCCTCACTCATAACTCTATCAACACCTAAACGCATTGATTCTATAATTACACTTTCGTTTGCATCACTACAAACAAAGTTTTTTTCAAAAAATGCTAGTGAATGTTTTATTGCATCTTCACCACCCTTAATTGCTACAAAACCCATTATATAACCTCCATTTTTGTAGTGCGGCTAAGAGCCTTAATCTCTCCGTTTTGTGTATTTAAAAAATATATTTCATTGCCTATGGGAAAATGTTGGTTATTGTGCAAAAATATTTGCATTAATTCCTCTTGTAATGGATATTTCTGTATGATACTACCATCAATCCCTGCACCTTCAAGCCTATATTCATTTTGCATACAATTATCATCAAAACAAAAAATTATAGTTGCACTAAATTCTGGATCTTTAAAACTACCTCTTTTTGCATTTGATAAAATATTTGAATCTAAATTATTAGTAAAAATATAATCCGCATGTTCAAGATTCTCTTGTTTAGCATTACATATTGAATGCAATGCCCAAAAGTCCTCATTTGTAAGATTAATATAACTCACTTCTGCATAAAGTAAAACACTAGCACAAGCAATACTATAAGAATGAAAAGCTTTTTTTAAATTTTGTGTGCTTCCGGGTCTAGATAATGCATCACACAATGCCCTAAAATTATAACGATTAATCTTTTCTAAATCTTGCAAATGCAATTTATTATCTTGCATAACTTCTCCTTTACATAAGTTCAAAATTTACACGCGTAGAATCTATTTCTTGATTTATTCTTTTTTGCCTAGATTCTTTTTGCTCATTTGTTTGCATTACCAATTCTATGATACTTGACTTTATATTATCTTCTCTATTTTCATAAAAACCATAATACCCATCAATAATTGCAATTTGCAATGATAACTCTTTGTCATCATCAAGCACCATAGCCCAACCCTGCACTCTATTTTCTCCTATATACATACAAATAAGACTTGTTGTAACAAGCACTTCACCTGCATAAAATTCACCACCACTAATAGGATCTTTTACAGGTAGCATAAGTGTTTGTTGTGTTGGTGGTTGCAAAATATCTATATTATGCTTATTTTTTATTAAATTAATAATTGCATTTAATTGCTCACTATCTGCATATTGTAAAATAAAGTTTAAAGATTCTCTTTGCATAACATTCCTTTAAATATATTTTTTTCTTATAAAAGCACTTATTTTATCTACAATAAAAACAACACTTATAATAATGATAAGTATAGTACAAACACTCCCATTTTCAAAAGATTTGATTTTATCAAATAAATAAAATCCAATACCCCCAGCACCCACAAATCCAAGTATAGAAGCTGAACGCACATCGCTCTCAAAACGATATAAAATCATAGATATATAATGTGGCATAACTTGTGGCAATATTGCATAAATTAATATTTTTATAAAGCCTATACCCATGCTTTCTAATGCCATAATTGGACCATTATCTATATTCTCATTACCTTCACTCAAAAGCTTTGCTAATGTCCCAGCAGTGTGTATTCCTAATGCTAAGATACCGGCCATAGGTCCTAAACCAACCGCTGAAATAAAAATTAATGCCCAAATAACTTCATTGATAGAGCGGCAAATATTAGCAAATAATGTTGCAACCAAATATAATGTTTTCTTAATTGATGTAGATATTATGCCTTGTTGTGGAAACATTATATCAAGTATATTGCGAGAACAAAACCAAGATAATGGGATAGCAATTATTACTGAAATAAATAATGCAATTACTGCCATTTGGAGTGTTTCCAACATGGCTATTAGATAAGTTTTAATCTCATCGTATTGATAATTTGGTGGAAAATAAGAGCTATTTTTAATATCTGGATTACCTGATAAATAATCAACCATATTGCCCCAACCATTAAATATAGCACTTATACTCATTTGTGTATCTACCCAACTTTGTGCGATGATATATAATACAACTATTGTTATTAATATATTTTGGGCTTTAAATGGTGATACATCCTTCTTTAATTCATTTATATTCATTTTTGAATATTTATTATCACTTATTAGATTCATTATTTACCTTTATTTTTAATTAACTCTCTAATAGGATCATAATCACTATCTTTTGCTTCAATAAATCCTTTATTTTTTAAGTTTTTTAATATATTTTCATCTTTTAAGTTGATAAATGCTTTTTGTAAAGAGATAAGTAAATCTTGTGGTAGATCTTTTCTTGCTGCAATAGGAGCACCAACAATTAAATCTGAAGTCCAAATAATATTAAAATCTTCTTCCTTCCAACCCTTTCCAATACCGCGTTTAAAATCCAAATCATTTGTAGATGCACCATCAAGCCTCCCTGCTTTTACGCTTAAGATAGACGCCTCATGTGAACCCGAGTAAATGACTTTAGAAAAGTATTGTTGTGGATTGATTCCTATTTTCTTTAGATAAATACTTGGCACTAATGTTCCTGAAGTGGAATTTGGATCTGTAAATGCCCATGTTTTACCCCTTAATTGCTCAATGCTTGTTATATTGCTACTCTTTTTTGTGATAATAATACTATGATACCCTGCAATACCCGATTCATTGAGTTCTTTTACAAGGGCAATTGCATTTGCTCTTTGTGCTGCTTGCACATAAGATTCTGGACCAAAATAAACAATATCTATATGCTTATATTGCATTCCTGATACTAATGCGGCATAATCATTTACAAATTTTAAATTAACCTTAATGTCTAATTCTTTTTCTAAATACTTAGCAACTGGTTTCCACGCAATATCTAGTGATGATGAACCTGCTGTTGGTAGGACAGCTAGATTCAACACTTTTTTATCTTGACTACCATTTACAATATTGAAAAATAATGTAAAACACAAAACTACAACACTTAATAAACTTGACATTTTGCTCATGCTCTTCCTTTCAATTTGATTGTTTATCTAACTTATTCTTACTATCATGATAAATTTTATCTATCATTTTTTCATTTAAGTTATTTGGTGTGCCATCAAACACAAGTTTTCCACTATTTACACCAATAATCCTTTGGCAATAATCTTTTGCATACTCTAAATGATGGAGATTTGTAATGACACTAACATGGTATATCTCATTTACTTTTTTTAGAATCTCCATAACTTTTGTAGCACTTTTTACATCAAGGGCTGAAATTGGCTCATCAGCTAAAATAATTTTTGGATTTCCCATTAATGCCCTTGCTATAGCTACTCTTTGTCTTTGTCCACCACTTAACTCATCACATCTTTTAAGAGAATATTTTCCAATATCTACAATTTCCATAAATTCTCTAGCTTTTTTCAACTCTTTATCTTTATAATATCTAATAAAAGCTCTTGGCATAGGTAAATCTTTTAGCATTCCACTTATTACATTATCAAGCACACTAAGTCTATCTACAAGACAATATCCTTGAAAGATAATCCCAATCTCTTGTCTAATTTTTATCAAATCTTTCTTTTTAAGTTTTTTCATATCATGTTTTAAGACATGAAAATTCCCATCAAAAACCTTGATTCCACCCGCAATACTCATTAAAAGTGTGCTTTTTCCTGCTCCACTAGGACCTATTATGCCAACAAATTCTCCCCTTTTGATATTAAGGTTAAAATCTCTTAGTATTTTTTCCTTTCTATAGCCTAAGGTAAGATTTTTCATATTAATCATAACTTATAACCTTGAGTTGATTAAGTTTTTAGAATTATTATAATCTATTGTAAAATATCATATTTGCATATGTAAATAGTTTGTAAAATAATAATTATTGTATAATATAATTTATAAAAAATTAAGAAGTATTTTGCTTATAGTTTGGTTATATTGTTTATATAAATATCTTCTTGTATAGCTTTATGCTATATATTGCTTTTGTTTTATCATAATAACAATAAGTTATGTTTATATAACTAAGAGACTATTTCTTTAAACCCATATAATAATATTCAATGAAATTTATGACTTATCATTTTTACTTATTACACAAAATCTTATGTATATTCTTAGGCATAGCTAAATCTATATAAAATCACACTAAACATAAATTATCACACCACTACATTATCCATATAATAATTATATGCAATTTTTTTAATACATTTTTTACATTGTTTTATTTAGCATTATATTACATTATAACATTAGTTATATAAAATAACTATTATTCAATATTTTGGATAAATTCTAAGATAATGCCATCAGGATCCTTGAAATATAGAGCTTTACTTTTTCCAAACCCATACACACTAAAATCAAAAAATTGTGGTTTTGATAAGCACTCTACATTATTATTTAATAAATTATTGTAAGCATCATCAATATTTTCTACCCTAAAACAAACTTCAGAAATAGATGTTTTCATTAAATTAGATTTACTTATATCTATTTTTGGATTAATAAACTCAAGCAATTCAATTGGTGCAGACATTATATGCTCACTTCCATTTAAATATGCTACTTTTACTTTGCAGTTATGAGTTGCAAATAATAAATCAGTTTCTCTGCCTTCCATTATCATTGTGCCCTTAAGGTTTAATCCTAAAATATTTTTATAGAAATTAATAGATCTATCCATATTGCTTACAGTTATTCCTACATGTATAATTTCTTTAGTCATACAAACCTCCGTGCATAATTTATTGTATCTTAATAAATTATAGCACATAAATCAAATTACAAGCATTTTGATAAAGATTTATTTAATAATATTAATATCTAAATAAATATTATTAAAAAATTATTAATTAATGCCAGATAGAATTATATTGCAAAATGATAATGTTATTATATTTGTAAAAGATTTTAATGAAAAAACATTTTACAAGTGTAGCACGAGGTGATTATGGAGAATAGATAATAACAAGCAATGCAACAAAAAGTTTAAATGGATTAGACAATAAAATTAAAAATGAATATAGAGACTTATATAATAAACAAGTGGATAGTCAGATTAACACTCCTACCCCTTACGATGATATAGCAAACTCTAATATCAAACTTGATAGCACCAATTCTACCCCAAATAAGCAAACAACACAAGAAATAAACCCAAAAGAAACCATATCAAACTAAATACAATACAGGAGTACAATATTCCAAAACAATTAGATATAAATAGATTTTTAAAGACACTTGATAATATAGACAATAAAGAAAATTTTATAGCACATTTATAGAAAAAACAAGATACACAAAGTCATTTAGCATATTTAAATTTAGTAGAACAAACACTTAAAAGAATGGGATTTACAGCTTATAAACAGCAATAGAAAAGAAAAGTTTTTAACGATGGAAATAATTTTTTTATATTACTTATCACAGAGAAAAACGATAAAAGATTAATAACATTTTTACCAAAAGCAAGAATGGATTATATAGAGAATAAAATAAATAATGCTGACCTTATCCAAACTTTTACCAGCCGAGCGAGTAAAATACATAATGAATGGACTCGCAATACTAATTCTACCCCAAATAAGCAAACACCACAAGCAACAGATAATTATCAAGTTATCACAGACAAACAAGTATTTATAAATAATCTTAATGATTTAAAAGCAAATGCAGAGCTAATACCGCCAGAATTAGATATGCAATCATTTTTAAAATCATTAGAAAATGTAGAAAATAAAAGTAATTTTTTAGAGCATTTATCAAATAGAGACAATGCAGAAACAAGACTTGCATATTTAAACCTTGTTGAACCTACTTTAAAACGACCAGATATTAAACTTACTTTTTCAACAGACAAAAAAGAATATATTAAATCATTTAAAGATGGTGATAATAATTTATGGTATTTACTTGTAACAAAAGATAATGATAAAACTTTAATAACAGGGATTCCAAATACAAATGAGAGATATATAAAAAGTGAGATAAACAAGGCGGACATTATCCATTCTTT
>JARIAP010000004.1 GCA_029257755.1 Helicobacter sp. | reverse complement strand
TTATATATGGGGATACAACAATTAAAACCGCAACAATACTAAATGTAACAATTTCTATACCATGCATATAGACACTCTATTTTATTTGCTTCTTAATATTAATATTTAATATACTTGCTTAACATTTTGTGAAGATTTTTAAACATTATGTATGCCTTGTGCAATTGCTTTTAAAAATGCTTGTGGATAGAGTTTATATTCTAAATCATGAACTCTTTGTTCAAAATCATTAAAACTTTCATTTGGTGTTTTTATTATTTTTTCTTGTAAAATAATAGCACCAGAATCAAGGTTTTCATCTACAAAATGTATGCTAACTCCACCAAAATCATTTGAATCTTCAAAACTTTTTTTAATACTATCAAGCCCTTTATGAAATGGCAAGAAGCTAGGGTGTATATTTAAAATTCTAATATGTGATAATGAATTTAATATTTCATTACCCAATATACGCATAAAACCAGCAAGTAAAATACATTCAAGTCCATTTTTTTGTTCTAACTCTTTAATATATGTTAAAAGTTCTTTATCAAATTCATCTCTATTTTTATTTTTAGATTCTATTGTATGATGTGGAATTTTTAGATTTTTTGCCCTTTTTAGTGCATAGGCATTTGCTTTATTGCTAATAACTGATATAACTTGTATTTTAGGATCTTTAAGTAACATAGAATTATTTATTATGGTATCATTTATTATTAATGCTTGTTGATTGTTTTGTATATTTTTGTTTTTATTGTTTTGTGTTTGTGTAATTTTAGTTAAGTTTATACCATTTTGCCTTAATGCTTGTGATAAAGTTTTGTTATGTAAAGATAAAACTAGATTTTCCATATTTGTGCCATTACCGCTTACTAGTATAATTATATTAATAATTGATTCCTTAGATTGCATAGTTCCTCCAATAAATTATTTTTTAATAAACCATTTAGGATTTTTTTCTTTAACTTGCAATATGTTTGCAATAATTATTTGTGGTGTATATTCTATAGAATCATCTTGAGATTCTATAATTTTCATATAATATTCTAGTGCATCTTGTAAATATTCGTCTTTAATTCCGGCAAAATAAAATGCAACTTCAAACATATCAAGTATTTGTAACTCTAAATCTTGTATTTCTTCTAATAGTTCTTGATTGTCTTGTTCTTTTATGTGATTGTTGTTTTGTTGCATATTTATCCTAAAGTATCAATTATATTTAATATATTTTGTATGTTATTATAACAGACTTTATAAAAAATTTGTAAATTTATTATTTTGATATGGAATCTAAAATATAATAATGTAATTTTATATAAATTTTATATAATTATAACTTAAAAATACATAAACAAGGATTTTTATGCAAAATATATTGGGGTTTAAAGATTCTAAACAATATAAAAAAGATATTCAATTATTATCTCCTGCAGGAAATTTAACAAAACTAAAAATAGCACTTAATTATGGTGCAGATGCGGTTTATGGCGGTGTAAGCCATTTTTCGTTAAGAAATAGGGCTAGTAAAGATTTTAGTTATGATGATTTTAAGATAGGGATTGATTATGCACATAGCATGTCAAAAAAAGTATATGTAACAATAAATGGGTTTCCATTTAATTCACAAATTGAAACATTAAAGAATCATATTGCAAAAATGCGTGATTTAAATCCAGATGCTTTTATAATAGCAACACCGGGCGTTATAAAGCTTACAAAAAATATAGCACCAAACATACCAATCCATTTATCAACACAAGCAAATGTTTTAAATGCACTAGATGCAAGTGTATATTATGATATGGGGGTAAAAAGAATTGTTGTAGCAAGGGAAATAAGCTTAAATGATTGTGAGGAAATAAAGAAGTTATTGCCTGATTTAGAGCTTGAAATGTTTATACATGGTAGTATGTGCTTCGCATTTTCTGGTAGATGTTTAATTTCTGCATTACAACATGGTAGAGTTCCAAATAGAGGTAGCTGTGCAAATGATTGTAGATTTGATTATAAATATTTTGTAAGAAATAAAGATAATGATAAATTGATAGAATTTGATCCTAATGAATTTTATGTTAAAAATCCGGATAATGATGTTTTGATGAGGTTACAAGAAGAATATGATGTTGGAACACATATTTTTAATGCAAAGGACTTAAATCTTGCAAGTCATTTACACCAAATACTACAATCAAATGTTATTGATGCGTTAAAAATTGAAGGGCGCACAAAAAGCACTTATTATGCGGGGATAACAGCAAGAACATATAGAATGGCAATAGATGATTTTATTAATAAAATATCACGCCCAAATTTATATCAATATGAGCTACATACTCTTAAAAATAGGGGGTTTACTGATGGTTATGTAGTCCATAGACCATTTGCTAGACTTGATACTCAAAATCATGTTAGTGCAATAAGTCAAGGTAGTTATCAAGTTTGTGCAGAAGTTGATGAAAGTGGCAAATATTGTTTATGTAAGCATACCATAAGAAAAGGTGATGTATTAGAAATTATTTCTCCATTGTCATATTATTCAAATATAAATTTTAATACAGACACAAAGGCAATTTTTAAAAAAAATAATATAGAATCACTTAATAATTTAGTTCAATTATATAATGATAATGCTATTATAGATTCTAGTGATTCAAACATGAAATTGTCTTGCAAAAACAATGAAAATGGTGTGATTTTTTGTATTGATAATAGATATTATATAAGATTTTTAAAAATCTGTTTATATAACGGGAAAGAATTAGATTCTATTCATAGTGGCAATACAAATTTGATTGTTTTACCTTTTGAGTTACCGCCATTAAGTTTTTTAAGAGTAAAATTACAAGAGATAGAATAATTTTATTTATATTGTTTGTTTATGTAGTTTTAGGGGATTATTATGAGAATTGCAATTATTCGTTTATCATCATTTGGAGATGTTGTTATTTCTGCTAGTATGTTAGCTGGACTTAAAAACTTTGGTAATTATAAAATTGAATGGTTTATTGATGAAAGATTTGAAGGCATATTAGAATATTCACCATGTATTACTAAGATACATTCACTACCTTTTAAAAAACTCTTAAAGAATATAAGCGGTATATTCAAAATAAGGGAATATTGCAAAAATTGTGGTGATTTTGATATTGTAATAGATATGCAAGGTCTTATAAAATCTGCATTGATTGGTAAATTTTTAAACACAAAGAAGTTCGTTGGATTTTCAAAATCTGGTGTTAGAGAAGGTTTAGCTAGTTTTTTTTACACTCATAAGGTGGATATCTCTTATGATGCAAATATATTACAAAGAAATTTTTTAGTTTTATTTAAATATCTTCCAGAATTTCAAAATAATCCAATTACTTTAGACAGGATTTTACCAATTAGAAATCAAGGTTTAGGAATTAGTTATCGTTTTATAGATGAAAACTTAAAAAACTTGTTTTTAAAAAGTGTTGGTGATGAAAGAATTTATACATTTATTTTTATTTTGGAAGCTTCAATTAAAGAAAAAACATATCCAATTAAAAGTTATTTATCTTTAGCACAATCCATTAATACTTTTTTACAAAATTGCCATTTTTATATACTATGGTATGATGACGAAGAGAATGCAAATGAATTAAAATCCATGTTTAATAAGCAGTCGATTAAATCAACAAAATTACCAAAATTAGATTTCAATGCTTTAAAGTTTTGCTTAATTCAGGTTGATTGTGTGATTGGTGGTGATACAGGAGCAACACATCTTGCATGGGCTATGGGGACAAATTGTATTACTCTTTATGGAAACTCAAATGTAACAAGTGGAAAAAATATGCGTAACACATGTATTGATAGAGTTTTACTTGGAAATCCATATATAGTATCCAATAGTAAAAAGTTTGAAATTGCAAATATTGAATCTAGAGAAATATTTGAAATTTTTAAACATAAAGTTTATGATAAATTACAAAAAGATAATTAATAACTTTATTTTTCATAAGAATATAACAATATTAAGTGTTTTTTACATTGTTTTGATACAATTTATAATATTTAAAATAACCCAAATACTATAATTATATAAAGGACATTTATGCCAGAACTAAAACTTAGCAATGATGTATTAATTACATCAAAAACAGATTTAAAAGGTAATGTTCTTTATTGTAATAAATCGTTCTTAGATTATGCAGAATACAATGAGGATGAAGTTTTATTTAAATCACATAATATAATAAGACATGAAGATATGCCAAGAAGTATTTTTAAGATTCTATGGGAATATATTAAAGATGGAAAAGAAGTTTTTGCTTTTGTTAAAAATAAAACAAAATATAATAATTTTTATTGGGTATTTGCAAATATTACACCAAACTACAATCAAAATAATGAAATAATTGGTTATTATTCTGTAAGAAGAAAGGCTAATACAAAAGCTATAGATACTATATCTGAGCTATATTATGAAGCACTGCATATTGAGAAAACACAAGGAATAAACGAATCATATAAATTTGTATTAAATCAAGCACATAACGCAAATATATCATACAATAATTTAATAATCAATCTCCAAAAAGGAATTTAATGCAATATAGAATTTTGCTATTGTTGGGAGTTTTTTTATCCTTTATTATAGCTATTATTGCAATTGCTGATGGAAGTTATATCGTTTTTTTTATATCATTTTTTATTATAATATTACAGATTATTGCAGTATTTCTTGATATTAAAAAAGAAACATTTTTGCAAAGAATTATAAAAGTAACTGATAATGCAAGAGATGGAGATTTTGAAAGTAGAGTTATATATTTAAAGGGGGATTCTAATCTTATTAAGATTGGTAGTAATATAAATATTTTACTTGATAACTTAGAGGCTTTTTTAAGAGAGGTTAATACCTCAATTAATGCTTCACAAAGCAATGAATTTTATAGGAGGGCTTTAGGTGAAGGGTTAAAGGGAACATTTGTAAAAAATATAGACAATATTAATTTATGTTTAAGTAGTATTGAAAATAATGCAAAAGAAAGTATTAAAAATTCTTTATCTCATTCCCTAATGAATATGAGTCTTGATAATCAAAATCATGACTTAAGCATAATTAGTTCTGATTTAACACAAGAAATGGATAAAATTTACAATGTTAATAATAACATAAAAACACTTACAGAGATTGCTGATAACAACAAAGAAAATATAACAGAGGTGGTTAATAGCATTGAAAAACTTTTGAGTTTAATTGCACAAAGTAATGATGCTATTAATAGCTTTGCACAAAGATCAAATGATATTGGTAATGTGGTGCAATTAATAATAGGAATTGCTGCACAGACAAATTTATTAGCATTAAATGCAAGTATTGAGGCAGCAAGGGCTGGTGAGCATGGCAGAGGATTTGCAGTAGTTGCAGATGAAGTGAGAAAGCTTGCAGAAAATACACATAAAGCAACAGATGAAATATCGCTTGTTATACATACGATGCAACAAGAAATTAATACGATACAACTAGAAAGCGAAGATGTATATAAAATAATACATCAAGTTAAAGATAAAATTACATCTTTTATAAGCGTATTTGAAGATTTTGGAGATGAAAGTTCAACTTTATATGATGCTTTTAGCGTATTACAAAAAAGCCTTATTGTAAATGTTGCTAAGCTAGAACATATATTGTATAAATCAAATGCTTACTTAAGTTTTAAGCTTTTTAAACCAGCACAAGACTTTACAAAACACTCAATTTCCCATCTCTTTGAAGATTCTAAATGTAGAGATATATTATTTAAGTTTGTTAGTGAAAACGATGTAACACAAAGCAGAGATATCATACAAAATAATGTTATAAAGGCTTTAAATAAACTAGATGAAAATAAAGAGTTATTAATAGAAGATATAGAATATATTGTAAAACATCTTAATGCTATGGAAAATGAAAGTCAAATGTTTATGGAAAAAATTGATAATGCATTAAGCCAATAATATTACACAATTAATAATAATTTTATATTAACTTTTTTGTATT
The DNA here is from genome assembly GCA_029257755.1 of Helicobacter sp. Taxonomy (GTDB): domain Bacteria; phylum Campylobacterota; class Campylobacteria; order Campylobacterales; family Helicobacteraceae; genus Helicobacter_A. Next base: position 8,287 of record JARIAP010000004.1, on the reverse strand, counting down.
AGAATTTACATTTTTATAATTAACTAAGGAGATATTGTGCAGTTTTTACAATTAGGTTTAATTTTTATTATCTTAATTTCTGTTGTTGTCATTATATTTAAGTTTATTGCATTTTTAATACCAATATTCATATGGCTTATAGGATTTATTTTTATTGTTGGTATAATCACAATTTTTGCTATGTTATTCTACAATATGATAAAAAAATAATCTTAGAGCTTAGCTTTTAGAAATTTGTAACATTTAAATTTACTTGAAATTTCAATCTTTTTAGAATAAAAAATGAATCATAATTTGTAATATCTATTGTGTAAGTATATTTTAAGCTATTTGTAGATAAAATAATATTTATGCTTTAGTAGGGGGCATATCCGAAGTAGCATATTTTATTTAAAAGGAATATTATTATGAAAAAACTTCTAGTTTTATTTTTTGCATGTATCGGTTTTGCTTTAGCAGCAGATGTTAAGGCTAGTATGGGAGCAAACATTACTGGTGCTGATTTAGTAATGGCTCTTTCTATTTTGGCTGGAGTTGTTGGTCTTGGTATTGCGGCACTTGGTGGTGGTATAGGTATGGGACATGCTGCTGCTGCTGCTATTTCTGGAACAGCTAGAAATCCTGCAATTGGGTCAAAGTTGCAAACTACAATGTTTGTTGCAATTGCTTTGATTGAAGCACAAGTTATATATACTCTTGTATTTGCAATTATTGCTATGTTTGTTAATCCTTATCTTTAATATTTTTTATTAATACTTGCGTAATTGCGGTTTATATAACCGCAATTATTTGCGCTGGTGGTGGAATGGTAGACACACCATCTTGAGGGGGTGGCGGAGAAATCCGTGTGAGTTCAAGTCTCACTCAGCGCACCATTTGTGTAATTTTTTATAAATGGTTATACCTCATTTATCAATATTTAGCCGGAGTGGTGAAATTGGTAGACGCGCTAGACTCAAAATCTAGTAAGGGAAACCTTGTGTCGGTTCGAGTCCGACCTTCGGCACCATCTCAATTATACAATTAAATGTCCTGATAGCTCAGTTGGATAGAGCGTAAGATTCCTAATCTTAAGGTCATGGGTTCAAATCCCTTTCGGGACACCATGTTATTTATTAATGTAGCGGATAATATAAATATAAGTTGTTTAAATTACAATATACTAACTAAAAAATTTTTCAAAGAAAGGCATATATGGACTATTTAGAAATTGAAGGTGGATATAAATTAAATGGCAATGTTAAAATATCTGGTTCAAAAAATTCTGCACTTCCATTATTAGCCTTATCAATATTATCTAAAAACAATATGGAATTAAATAACTTACCAGAAGTGGCAGATATTAACACCTTTGTAAAATTATTAACTATGCTTGGCGCAAATATTGAAACAAGTGGATATGGTTGTAGGACAATAAATACTTCAACGATAAATGATACAAGAGCAACATATGATATAGTAAGAAAAATGCGTGCTTCTATACTTGTATTAGGACCATTATTGGCTAGATTTGGACATTGTGAAGTGAGTTTGCCCGGAGGTTGTGCAATTGGTGCGCGTCCTGTTGATTTGCATATAAAAGCTATGCAAAAGCTTGGTGCAGAAGTAGAAGTAAAGGGTGGATATATATTAGCAAACGCAAAAAATGGATTAAAAGGTGCAGATATTGTATTTGACAAGATTACGGTAACAGGCACAAGCAATGTAATTATGGCATCAGCACTTGCAAGTGGTAAATCAAGGATTATAAATGCTGCAAAAGAACCAGAAGTAGTTCAATTATGTCAAACATTGAGTGATGGGGGTTTATCTATAAGTGGTATAGGTTCATCAGAAATTATAATTAATGGAACAGGTGGAGAACTTTTAGAGTTTAAGCCAACTAAGGTTATACCAGATAGAATTGAAGCAGGGACATATTTATGTGTAGGTGCTATTACAAATTCACATATTACATTGATTGATGTTGTTGATGAACATATAGAGAGTATAACCTTAAAATTAAAAGAAATAGGATTTGAAACCATGTTTAATGGAGATATAAATAATGGTATAATGGAGATATACCCAAGTAAAAAATCGCTTAATTCTTTTAGAATCACAACAACAGAATATCCGGGTTTTCCAACAGATATGCAAGCACAATTTATGGCGTTAAGTACGCAGTGTGAAGGAGCTAGTTTTATTAAAGAAACATTATTTGAAAATAGATTTATGCATGTAAATGAATTACAAAGATTAGGTGCTAATATAGCAATAGATGGGAATGTAGCACAAATAAATGGTAAAAGTGAGCTTATTGGTGCAGATGTAATGGCAACAGATTTAAGGGCTTCATCAGCATTAGTTCTTGCAGCTCTTGTTGCAAAAGGAGTAAGCAAGATTCATAGAATCTATCATTTAGATAGAGGATATGAACACCTTGAAACAAAACTTAGCAGTCTTGGTGCAAAAATCAAAAGATTAAAAGAATAGTTTTATTTAGCAACAATACTATTTAATTATGCAAGACAATAAACATTGTCTATTTTGTATTTTTGTAATATATAAGTCTTAATCTATTATAAACTTAAATATTTAATGGATCTATATTTATATCAATGTTTTCTTGTATAATTTTTGATGATATATTTAGTGCATATGATAATATTTGTTGTAATGCTAGATTATTGTGTGATCTAAGCAGTATTTGATAGTAATATTTTCTATTTACCTTAAATATACTAGCTTCACATAGCCCTACAATTTCAACATGTTGAATATTTTTTGTTATTTTAGATTCTGTATTTTCATGTTTTATATATGATGTTTTTATATGCTCTAAAGTATTTTTAAATTCTATTGCTAAACTATATGCTTTTTTATCATCTTTATTATTAAAGCTCACCAAAGCTAGACGACAAAATGGCGGATAAAGATTATATCTAGATTCTATTTCATATTCTAATACTTTTGTATAATCTCCCCCTAAATCACTTATGACTTGAGAATCTTTAGTTTGTATTAATATTTTTCCATTATTCTTTCTACCACTTCTACCCGATACTTGATAAAGCAATGAAAAAGAGTTTTCATATGCCCTATAATCTGGAATTTGTAGCATATAATCTATGCCTATTATAATGCTTAAAAATACATTATGGTAATCATGACCTTTTGCAATCATTTGAGTTCCAATAAGTATGTCTATTTCTTGATTATCAAATGCCTTTAATATTTTTTCTAACTTATTTTGAGTTGTTATATTATCTCTATCAAATACTTCAATTTTTGCATTTATGTTTTTATTTTCAAGTTTTTTTTGTAATTGTTTTTTAAATTCTTCTGTTCCTATTCTAATTCCACTTAACTCTTCATTACCGCAAATCTTGCAATGCGTTGGTATTTGACACATAAAATTGCAATAATGGCATACTAAAGCATTTTTTTTACTATGTAAGCTTAATGATATAGAGCAATGTGGGCAAGTTATTTTGTGCTTACAAACTATACATTCAATGATTTTAAAATTAGCACGAGTAGGAATAAAGACTATTATTTGTTTGTTTTGTAAAAGTGTATTTTGTATTTCATAGATTATTTTATTGCTTGGCCCAATTTGATTTGTTTCATCATAAATCATTTCACATTGTGTTTCATGGAATCTATTTTGCAAATGTAGAAGATAGTTATATTTTTTTGCTATATAATAACTCTTTGTGCTTGGTGTAGCACTTCCTAAAATAACTTTAATTCCCTTGTTGCTTAGAAATATTGCTAAATCTCTAGCGTTATATTTTGGTTGGCTATTTGACTTATACGAGTCGTCGTGTTCTTCATCTATAATTATTAACCCTAAATTTGTATATGGCAAAAATAAAGCACTTCTTGCACCAGCAATAATTTTTGTTGTTTCATCTTGTAATGATTGTAGAGTTTTTTGTTTTTGTTTTGTTGTGCGTTTGCTGTGCCATATATCTGAAAGATTTGGAAATGCTTTTTGTAGTCTTTTTTGCATTTGTGGGGTGAGTGAAATTTCTGGCATTAATAAAAGTGCTTGTTGTCCCTTATTTATACATTCCTTTATAGCATGAAAATATATTTCTGTTTTACCACTTCCTGTTGCACCAAAAATTAAACTAATATTGTTTTCTTTACATTTATTAAAAACTAATTGTTGTTGATTAGATAGTGTGTTTAAATTCATAGTATATTTATCATGTTTTTTTATACTTATATTGTTATCTCTTAAAACAAATATTTTGATGCTAATACCTATTTGTTGCATGTAATATGAACTTATAAATTTTAATAGAATCTTTTGTGTGTCTGTTAAGCTGTAATTTGATTGTTTTGCTTCCATTATTTCAAATTCATATTCTTTTTTTTCAATAATATTAATTACTATGCCATAGCATTCCTTATTTTTTAACTTTATTAATACAATATCAAACTTTTTTATACAATCATTTGTATAATACAATAATGGTTGTAATTTCATGCCAACCACTTCTACTATTATATGTTGCATTAAGGTGTTAGTATTTTTACTATATTTAATAATTCTTGTTCTGCTAAGCTTTGATCTTTTAGCATTTTTATAAATATCGCAAGTAGTTCTTCAAGTGTGTAATGCCTTTGATAAAATAAGTCTATGATTTTATTTTTAGAATTTTCATTAAAGTTATCTAAACTAAGACTAAACACTCTTTTATCAATGTAAATTTTTATATCCTGCTGCAAACTTGTTATTTGCATATTAGATACTATTTTTTGCGACACATTAGACATTGCATTATAGTTATTTGAATGTGGATTTACTTTGTTGTGTGGTTCTGCACTATTGTTTGCTATATCATTTTTCATTGTTAAATCCGCAATTAATTATTACTTATGCTTTTAATAAATTCTTATTAGATGGAATCTAAATTTTTAAGATTTACCTAAAGTCATAGATAATTGTTCTAATATTATCTTACTAGCATTAATTTCTTCTCTCATTCTAAAGTTTTCTAGTTCTTTTTCTTCGTTTTGTGCCTTTAACATGCTGATTTCTAATGCCATTTTAGATATTTCTTCATCTTTTTCTAAAAGCTTAAATTCTAATTCTTCAATTTTTTTATTATAGCTTGAATCAAGTAAATTTTTTACTTCATTTACTAGACTTAGTAATCCCACCCCTGTATTTTTTTGTGTATTGGTGTATTGATTTTCATTTTCCACATTTGTATTTTTGCTTGTTGTTTCATAACTATTTTCTTGCATATATTCTCCTTAAGCATAATAAATTTGATTATAATTGTAGCTAAAAAAAAGGTGTATATAGTGAAAAAAAAGTTATTTAATTTAAAATCAAATTATAAACCAGCAGGCGATCAACCAAATGCAATAGAATCTATTTGTAAGCAAATTAAAAATAATGAAAAATATAATACTCTTATTGGCGTTACTGGAAGCGGAAAAACATTTAGCATGGCGAATGTAATACAAAATTTAAATATGCCAACATTAATTATGAGTCATAATAAAACTTTATGTGCGCAGTTATATAGTGAATTTAAAAGTTTTTTTCCGCACAATCATGTAGAATACTTTATTAGTCATTTTGATTATTACCAACCAGAGGCATATATTCCAAGGAGAGATTTATTTATAGAAAAAGATAGTTCAATCAATGAGGAATTAGAAAGATTAAGATTAAGTGCTACAACTTCATTGCTAGGATATGATGATGTTATAGTTATTGCTAGTGTATCGGCAAATTATGGCTTAGGTAGTCCAAATGAATATTTAACAATGATAGAAAAATTAGAAGTTGGTAAATTTTATCAACAAAAAATGTTATTGTCAAAGCTTGTTGAAATGGGATATGCTAGAAATGAAACAAGTTTTGAAAGAGGTAATTTTCGAGTTAAAGGTGAAATTGTAGATATTTTTCCTGCTTATAATGAAATTGAGTTTATCCGTTTAGAATTTTTTGGTGATGAGATAGAGCAAATAAGTATTTTAGAATCTATTGATAATAATTTTGTAAAAAATATAGAATCTTATATTCTTTATGCAGCTAATCAATTTATAGTAGGGCATGATAGATTGAAACAAGCTATATACAATATACAAATTGAGTTAGAAGAAAGGTTAAAATTTTATCAAGACAACAATAAAGCAGTAGAATATGAAAGATTAAAATCTCGCACAGAATTTGATCTTGAAATGATAAAAGAACATGGAATCTGTAAGGGAATTGAAAATTATGCAAGACATTTAACAGGCAAAAAACCCGGTGAAACTCCTTTTTCTTTACTTGATTATTTTGAATATAAAAATAAGCCATATTTATTAATAGTAGATGAAAGTCATGTTAGTTTGCCACAATTTGGCGGTATGTATGCAGGAGATAGAAGTAGAAAGGAGGTATTAGTAGAATATGGCTTTAGGCTTCCAAGTGCTCTTGATAATCGTCCTTTAAGATTTGAAGAATTTATTAATAAAAATGCAAATTTTTTATTTGTTTCAGCTACTCCAGCAGAACTTGAGTTATCCCTAAGCAAAAATAATATAAGTGAGCAAATAATTAGACCTACAGGACTGCTTGATCCAGAGTTTGAAGTAAGAGATTCTAGATTGCAAGTTAAAGATTTGCTTGATGAAATAAAAATTAGAATAGATAGAAAAGAAAGGGTATTAATTACTACATTAACTAAAAAGATGAGTGAAGAATTAGCAAAATATTATTCAAAAGAGGGTATAAAAATAGAATATTTACATAGTGAAATCGATGCGATAGAGAGAAATCATTTAATACGGAATTTGCGTTTAGGTATATTTGATGTTTTAGTTGGTATAAACCTTTTAAGAGAGGGATTAGATTTACCAGAAGTTAGCCTTGTTGCCATTATGGATGCTGATAAAGAGGGTTTTTTAAGAAGTGAAACAAGTCTTATTCAAACAATGGGTAGAGCAGCTAGAAATATTAATGGCAAAGTGATTTTATATGCAGAAAAGATTACAAACTCCATGCGTAAAGCAATGGATACAACAACATATAGACGCAAAAAACAAAAAGAATTTAATAAGAAACATAATATAATACCAAAATCTGTTAGTAGAAATGTAGAGGAAGAATTAAGACTAGAAGATACTTCTAAAACATATAATAGATTAAATAAAAAAGACAAAATACCGCCAAAAGAAAAAGAGAATTTATTAAAAGAGTTAAGGGCAAAAATGCTTGAAGCTAGTAAAAAACTTGATTTTGAAAGTGCTATACAACTAAGAGATGAAATATCAAGGATTAAGAATTTATAATACTATAAATTAATATCTTAATAATATAGCTACATATAGCACTATATTTATAAGATTATCCCTAATATAATTAATTTTATTCTTACCATATAAAAAATAAGTCAAGGATTTTTATAAAAAAAAAAAAACACAATCTTTTATTAGAAATATATTTTTTAATTAACACAACTCAATAAATGTTTGATTAGCAAGTTTAGCAATAAACATTATAATACTATCAAACCTTTTAAATAGCATATTTATGCAAGTTAAGTTTGCATTTTTTTGCTAAAATAAAAAATTTGCATAGCTTAAAGATTCCATAATTTTTAAGATGATTAAAACTTATATTTTTAAGGGTTATATATGTGCGGTATTGTTGGATATATTGGGAATAAGGATAAGAAAAAGATTATTATTGATAGTTTAAGAGAGTTAGAATATAGGTGTTATGATAATGTGGTATTGCTATATTGCAACAAGATAATTTAAGTGTGTTTCGCTCTGTAGGAAAGCTTAGTAATTTAGAATCTACATTAGAAAATAAATGTTTTAAATCTTATGGTCTTGCTATTGGGCATACAAGATGGGCTACCCATAGCAAACCAACAGAAACAAATGTTATTGTTTTTATATTTAAGTATGAGTGTCTATGCAGGAGTTATGAATCTAAGCAAAGAGAAAGCAAATGAGATGATAAAACAAAGGGCAAAATTTTTTACCAAAGTCTTTTTAGTGCCTTATAATACAAAAACTCTCTCTAGATTCTAATAAATTAGCTTTTATAGATTTATGTAAATATCCTACAAATGGCTGTAAATTCGCTTGTGAAAATATACAAGGTGAAGAAGCGGAAATCAAAAAATATAACCAAAGCATACAAAATATTTCATAAAGAAAATGAATTAAATTAGATCAACAAAATAACTTTTATGATTATGGAGAGATTGATAGCAATAAAGATAATGGCGTAGGAATGTATTATATATGGGATAATAAAAAGAGAGTTTGGGTGATTGGT
>JARIAP010000174.1 GCA_029257755.1 Helicobacter sp. | reverse complement strand
ATCTATAATGCCTGTATTTACTAGAGCTATGACTATAGAAGAGGCTATTTCTAACACTGCTTTTTTAATAGAAAATTCTTCCGAAAGAGCTTTAAGATTCATAAATATAAACTTATAATATTTATCTAATATTATTTATAACACTATAAATATAAAATATCTTACTTATATATATTCAATATCATCATTTATATTTTTTAATGAAAATTTTAAGTTAAGACCAATTAAATAAGTTTTATTCAGAGCAAGATATCTTATTTTTTATTATCATATTTACTCATATAATCATAAAACTATCATATTAATACCTATATTAACATCAAAAATACATATCATTCATCTAATATTCCTATAGATACAATAGCATACTTACTAAAATACCTATATTTATAAACAGCATTATCAAAATACATTTTTCATATTGAAAAGTCCAAATAATTTTATATTACTTTCTTTATATATTTTTCTATATTTTCATTTTGATAAAAATAATGATAAATTTAGTATATCACATAATGATATTGAAATAAATACAAAATGGGTTGATACACTTAAATTAGTATTCTTATTGGTTAAAGATTTAGATTCTTTATTTGATGACAAGATAGTTACAATTTTACATAAGTATATAGAGCATGAATATAAAAATAAAAAATTAAATAAAAATAGTTCGCAGGTATTGCTCATACTAACATATATAAAGGCAGATCATAAACAAAGAAAAAAGATAAAAGACATGCAACCTTTGGATAGAAGCACAATGGAATGTATTGACAACATATTGACAATATAGCATAAATATAGTAAAATATAATTAATCTAGTAAAAAGGGATTACTATGCCTAAGGATAAAAAAAAGAAAAAATATAAATATTATAAAATATTTATAAAGATATTTGATAAGGTTTGTAAATACAATCGCAAAAAGATAAATGTAAAAGGAATAGAAATGGAGATTAAACCACAATCTGTTAAGATTACTATCAAAAGAGATGGTAAGAATAATGAGGTATTTAATTATAACAAAGAAGAAATAGACGATCTCAAAGCTTTAAAGGAACAAATAAAAAGTTTAAATGAACATTTGAATGATTATAATAACAAGCTAGTATCTAAAGATAGTAAAATATCAAACCTAAACGATGATAAATCTAGCCTACAAATAGAAAAAGCAAAGCTAGAGCAAAGAATAACAGGACTTGAAAAAGACTTAGAGCAAATAAATAAAGAATTAGAATCTACAAAACAAAATCATAAACAAGAATTAGAATCTCAAAAAAATGAACACAAAACAAAGCTAGGATCTCAAGCAACACAATATAAACAAGTAGTAGATTCTATGAAACAAGAATTAGAATCTAAAAATAATACTTTGCAAGAAAAAGACAAAGAAATACAAGGTTTAAAGACTAATAAAGCAACATTAGAAACAGATAAAGAGCATTTACAAGAAAATGTAAATACATTAAAACAAGATAAAGATACATTAAACAAAACATTAGAATCTAAAGATATTGTAATATCAAACCTAAACAATGATAAATCTAGCCTACAAGCAGAAAAAGCAAAATTAGAGCAAATAAAATCAAAACTTGAAAAAGACTTAGAGCAAATAAATAAAGAATTAGAATCTACAAAACAAAATCATAAACAAGAATTAGAATCTATAAAACAAGATTATGAAAATAAATTACAAGCAACAATTAAGGATAAAAATTCTAAAATAGATTCTATCAATAAAGAATGCAGTGAAAATAAAGCAAAGTTACAAGAAAAAAATAAAGAATTAGAAGAAAAAAATACAACATTAACAAGTAATTTACAAAACTCACAAAAAGAACTAGATAATACAAAAAAAGATATGAATATGGAATTATACGATATTTATAAATCTCTACCAGATGAATTTAAGAAAAAATATGTGTATATTAAATATGATACCTCATATAATTTCATACGAACTAGTCAAAATAAGGATGTTTTAGATAAATTATATGAATATATAAAAACAGAGGCAATATATGATAGAGATGTTAGCCAACTAGTTGCATTTTTTGATAAATCATTTAATGCTCTCCAACAAAGTGGTGAAGATGAATTATCTCGCATGGAAGTAAAAGAAGATGATAAATTTAATGAAAATATCCATACAAAAATTGGCGATGGACCAAATCAAGGAAAAGTTGATAAAGTTATTTGCAAGGGATTTAAATACGGAAATAAAACAAATAAATCTCTAGTAAAAGTTAAGTAGCAAAGCTTAATTTTAACATATTTTAATTTAAGGATAGTTTATGAGTAATGATAATAGTATTGCAATTAAAGAAATAAAGTTTCATGAAGAAGAGGATAAGCATCTAATAGAGTTATTTAATGCTTTAACACCAAATGAAAATGGTGAAATTAGTGCAGATGAAGTTATAAAAAAATTATGCAGTATTGATTATACAGTAGCCGGTCTTGATGAATATGTGCCAAGTTTATTAACAGATGATAAATTGGGGCATTGGGATATTTATAGAGATAAATATAAAGATGATGGGTTGGTTATTTTTAGATTAGATAAAGAAATATTTGCTAAAAATCCAGTAAAAGATATTATAGATGGTGGTATAGTTGCCATAGACTTTGGGACAAAATCAACCGTTGCTGCTTATTTAGACAAAAATAGTTATAAACGATTAATAAAAATAGGGAAATTAGAAGTTGATAGAGAAGGGAAAGAAACAGATTATGAAAATCCAACAATGATTGAATTTAGAAAGATAAAATCTTTTATGGATGCATATAATTCCTGCATTTCTCGTCCTCATACAGAATGGAATGATATTTCTATATCTCATACAGCAGAACATAGTTTAGAAGGTGTAAAAGGAAATGATTTTTATAGATTTTTTAACCAGCTCAAACAATGGGCTGCAGATGATGAAGGAACAAATATAAGAGATACAGATGGAATACATAAACTCAAATGTTTTGTAGAGATTGATTCTGGAGATATAGATCCAATAGAGATTTATGCTTATTATATCGGTAGATATATAAATCAAATGCACGATGGGCAAATTTTTTTAGAATATTACCTTTCTTATCCAGTAAAATATGATAAAAAAATAAGAGATAAGATTAAAGAGAGCTTTGAGAGAGGTATTAAAAAATCAATTCCTAAATCTATATTTAATACAGATAAAGGGAAAGATTTTAGAGTAAGTTTAGTTGCTACTGAACCAGCAGCATATGCAATAAGTGCATTACAAGAATATGGCTTTAGAAGAAAAGATTTAGATAAACCAATTTATTATGGTGTATTTGATTTTGGTGGTGGGACTACTGATTTTGATTTTGGTATATGGAAAAAGATTAGTGAGAAACAATATAGATTTGAGATAAAACATTTTGGTGCAGATGGAGATGAAAATCTAGGTGGTGAAAAGCTATTAGAATTACTTGCATATAAAGTGTTTGAAAAAAATGCAGACATAATGACAGAATCACAATGCAACTTTACATTACCAAAAGGACAGCAGATTACAAATAAATGCCAACATCTTATAGCAAAAACTTTAGAAGCACAAAGAAATATGCAACTACTTATAAAAAAATTAAGAGAAATACTACATGATACAAATCAATATAGGGAAAAATCACCAGAAGAACAAGAAACAACTATAGAGATAGATAATTTGTTAGATAAACATTGTCAGCAAAAAACAAAAATATTACTTAATTGTAATTATGCTGAATTAATAGACATATTAAAACATGAAATTAAGAAAGGTGTTGAGAAATTCTTTAGTGCTTTTAATAATACTAAAGATAAAATGGAAGGTATAGATAAGTTACATATATTTTTAGGTGGCAATGCATCTAGATGTATATTAGTTAAAGAAGCATTTGAAGAGCTTATGAAAGAAAATGCAGATATAGAGTATGAGTTATACCCTCCACTTGGCACAGAAGAAGCAGAGGCAAAAAAGAAAGAAATGGGTATAACAGAAGAAAGTGATGATGATATATCTAAAACAATAACTTGTAAAACAGGTGTTGCATTTGGATTATTAGATGGTAGAAAAAAAGGAACAATAAAGGTTTCATCAGAAATTACAGAAAATGAGGAGGCTAAATTCAAATTTTTCTTAGGTCAAAATGATGGAGAAGATAAGTTTGAAGTGCTAATTGATAAAAAGGATATTACTTTAGAGCATATAGAGTATGGAAATCCAATAGAGCTTTTAGATTATACAAATGATGAGTTTGATTTATACTATACAGCCGATGCTAGGGCAACTACAGGCAACTTATCAATAAATGAATCTAAAAAAATTACATGTAAGATAGATCCAGATCATGTTAAAGATGATCATCATATATACATAAAAATTGTGCGTCCAAACACAATTAAATACATGGTGGTTCATAAAGATGATATTAATACAATACTTTTTGAAAGTGAGAATAAGGTATTGAAAGATTAATATTCCAACAAAATAATGATTTTTCATTTTTTATAATAGTTGTTTATCAATTATTATAAAAGCTATTTTCCTTATAGATTCTCATATTTAATACCCTATTATTTAACTTTTTAGCTTTTTAATATTATATATTATAATAAAAATGTATATTAAGGAATATATTTTGCTTATAGATTATAAATCTTAGTTTATATAGGATAATTTAATTTTAAGGAATAGTTATGGTAGCTGATATGAATATAATAGGCACAAATCAATCTCAAACAGCCACAACTGATAATCCTAAGCAAAAAGGTAACAATAAAACAGATTCTACAGAGTTTGCAGATGCACTTAACAAAACAACAAAAAGTGTTGAATTAAAAAATAGTGAAAAAGATGGCAATAACAAAAATATAAAAGATGATGATAAAATTAAAAGTAATTCAAAAGAAAGTAAAAACTTAAAAGATAACAATAGTGATAATACCAAAGAATCATCTGCAAATCCAGTAACAACAAAAGTAAATTCAAAAGCTACAGAATCTCAATTAGTTAAAGCATTGAAAAATAAAGAATCAGATATAGAAAATAATATAAGCATAAAGAATGAAAATGAAGAAAAAGCTACAGCAAATAATAAAAAAGATTCTAATAATAAATCCATTGACGATAAAAATAATATTGATTCTGTAAAAATAGATAAGAAAGATAAAATAGAAAAAATAAAAGATAATAATAAAGCAGATAGTAATTCTAATACAGATACAAATAGCACTTCATTGTCTTTAGGTGATACAGAAATACAAAGCAATGATAATGATATTAATGATAATAAGGAATCATTAAATTCTAAAAACAGCTTATCAAATGTTACAAAAAATTCTAAAAATGAAACATTAAAAGAGTTAGATGGCATTAAAACATTAAATGATGTCAAAAAAGAAGCTCAAGCAAGAAACTTGAATCTCCAAAAGATGGAGATTTTAGAAAATGGTAAAAAAAATAAAATTGATCCTAAAGATTTAATGGATATGAATACGCTTGAAAACAATAAAGAAAGACTTAGCTACTCTTTGCAGGATAAAGGTAATGCTGTTGCTACTTCACTTGCAAAGATTAATTCAAGCGATTTAAATGAAATGAGTAAGAAAGATGCTCTTCTAGCAGAATTATTAAATAGATATGATGCAAGTGCAAATGCAAAAAGAAAAGCACAAAATGAAATAGAAAAATTACAATTTAAAATAAATGATGGTGATAAATCTATTATTGTAGAAAGAACTTCTATACAACCTAAAAACATTGTTGATTCTAAATTTAGAAATGAAATAATGGAACAAGAATTTTTAGAACAACTCTATGATATTACAGGAGATGGGGACTTAGGAGAATTAATAGAAGTTAATAAGACAAAAATAAAAACCCATTTAATGTTACAAAACGATAAAGCTAATTCAATGCAAGATGTAATACAAAAGACATATCAAGGTTGGGCTAAACAAGGGCAGTTTTTAGATCCAAAGGAATTAAAAAATCCTAACAATACTATGTTTGAAATGGATGTGCAAAAACCATTTGATGCATTATTTTCAGAGAATCTAAAGTTAGATAAAAATACAAAAGAAGCAGATATTGTGTTAAAGTCCGAAAAAAAGACAGAAGATAAACAAAGCGAAAAAATAGATTCTAAGCAAGATGTAGGTTCTGTGCATACAAAACAAGAAGTTAGTATTAAAAATGCTATGGCAAGGGAAGCTATGAAAAATTTTGCAAGTCAATTTAGAGATGAAGTTTTAAATTATAAGCCACCTGTAACTAAAATAAATTTAGAGCTTAATCCAGCAAATCTTGGTCAAGTTGCAATGACTATTTCTAAAAAAGGAAAGGATTTGCAAGTAAGTATTACTTCAAATGCTAATGTTATGACAATGTTTGTGCAAAATGCTCAAGAGTTGCGTCAAAATCTTATGCAAATAGGATTTAATAATCTTGATTTAAATTTTGGGACACATGAGGGGCAAAGTAGTAATCAACAACAAAATAATAATGAAGAACAAAAAGGTAGTAATATAAAACTACAATCATTAGAAGAAGCAGAAGCACAAGTTCAATTAGGAAATATACCTCAATCTATTGAAATTTCACTTCCACAATATGCTTAATTTTTAGCTATATTGTATAATGTTTGTTTATAATTTTATATTAATCACTAATTTCATAATTTATTTAAAAAAAAACGATAAACTACAAGCTTTAATTTATATTATAGGGAATTTTTATGCAAGAGTATGGTAAAAACAATAAAAGCCTTGCAAAGGCTATATATATTGATGAAATGAATTTGATTGATTATATTGTAATTGATATAAGAGAGAAAGAAGAAGTATGTGCAGCAAGAATCAAAGGAGTTCCAAATATCAAAGAATTACATGCAATATATAATTTGGCTAAAGATAATAGTGATAAAAAAATACTTATACATTGTAAAATGGGTGGTAGAGCCTCTATAATGGGTAGTAAGCTTGTAGAGCTTGGTTGCAACAATATATATTTCTTTGATGATTTATTTTCTAAATTTTACAATAAATTTGAAATTGTTGGGGATTTTAAAGATTGTTTGAGAGACTTAAAATAGATTTTATATAATATCTATTAAATTAATTATTGGGAATTAACATGAAAGTTAGAAATTTAAATTTTTATATGTTGTCTGGTATTTTGTCATCTGCTTTAATTATTGGTGGATTTGGTATATCGCAAACTAATAGTATAGACTCTTTATCACAAGAAAATTATATTGCAGTTGCACAACAACAAGATAATACCAATGTTCAACAAAAGAAAAAGAAACTTACACAGGCAGAAAGAGATCGTGCTATGCAGAAGTTTGTTGCAGCAATTAATATTGTTGAAAATAGTTATGTAAATGATATTGATGCAAATGAAATTATAGAAAAAGCAATATCTGGTATGCTAAGTAATCTTGATGCACATTCTGCTTATTTAACTAAAAAAGATTATGAAGATTTACATACAAAAACAAATGGTAGTTTTAGTGGTATAGGTATTACCGTTGGTATGAAAGATGGTGCATTAACAGTTATTGCACCGCTTGATGATACTCCTGCTAAAAAAGTTGGTTTAAAAAGTGGAGATATTATATTAAAAATTGATGATAAACCAACTATTGATATGAAGATAGATCAAGCTGTATCTTTAATGAAAGGTAAGAGAGGAACTAAAGTAGTTCTTACAATTATTAGAACAGGTGAAACAAAACCTTTAAGGTTTGAAATTAAACGAGATGAAGTTAAGATTAGATCTACTTTTGTAAGTAAAATAGAAGAAACAAATTATGCCTATGTTAGAGTGGCTACATTTGATAAAAATGTAACACAAGAGGTTAAAAAGGGTTTAAAACAAATTGGAAAACTTGAAGGTATAGTGCTTGATTTGCGAGGTAATCCGGGTGGATTGCTTGATCAAGCTATATCTCTTGTTAGCTTATTTGTAAAAGGTGGTGTAGTTGTTAGCGAACGAGGTAAAATAGAAAATATTGAATTAAAAACTTCTGGTAATGCTGAATTTTTAAACTTCCCACTTGTAGTTTTGGTAAATGCTGGTAGTGCATCAGCTAGTGAAATCGTTGCTGGTGCATTACAAGACTATAAAAGAGCAGTTATTGTTGGAGAATCAACTTTTGGAAAAGGAAGTGTTCAAAAAATATTTCCATTTGGTAAAGAGGCTAATGAAGCATTAAAATTAACAATAGCAAAATATTATTTACCAACAGGTAGAAGCATACAAGCAGTAGGAATTAAACCCGATATTATTGTGGCTGAAGGTGAAGTTCCTATTGGACCAGAAAATCAACTTGAATTTAAAGAAGCAGATTTAAAAAGACATTTAAAAAATGAGTTACTTAATGAAACAAGTAAAGAAGATACAAAGTCAAATAAATCTGAATCTGATAACAAAACAATTACTCAAGAAATTATAATGAAAGATATTCAATTAAAAAGTGCTATAGATGTATTAAAAACATGGAATGTTGTAAAAGTAAAATAGCTTAAAATAAGGGGAAATTATGGATTTGTTAAATATTTTGCAATCACAAAATATGTTTTATGAAGGCAAAGGTAAAAGACTTTATAAAACTAGCGATAAAAATATAATACTTGCAGAATTTAAAGATGATCTAACTGCCTTTAATGCACAAAAAAAAAGTAGTGAAGATGGAAAAGGTATTTTAAATTGTCAAATTTCAACACAAATTTTTACTCTTATAGAATCTAAAAATATAAAAACACACTTTATTGAAACAATACAAGATAAATATATGTTATGCAAAAAGGTTGATATTATACCTATTGAAGTAGTTGTTAGAAATATAGCAACTGGTAGTTTAACTAATAGGCTTGGTATAAAAGAATCTATTGCAATAAAAGATACCCCACTTGGTAATCCTCTTGTAGAATTTTATTATAAAGATGATTCCTTAAATGATCCAATTATAACAGATTCTCATTGTTTGCTTATGGGTATAGCAAATATTAAAGAGATAGAGACATTAAAATATCTAGCATTAAATATAAACAATATTCTAATAGAATATTTTGATAAGGCTAATTTAAATTTAGTAGATTTTAAACTAGAATTTGGAAGAGATAAAGATAAAAATATATTATTAGCTGATGAAATTAGTCCAGATAGTTGTAGGCTTTGGGATAAAGAAACAAATAAAAAAATGGATAAAGATATTTTTAGACAAAATCTTGGTAATGTGACTAGTGCTTACAAAGAAGTTCTATCTAGGTTATCAAATATACATTAGTGATTTTTTATATAATTCGTTGTAATAATTTATGAAATTTTTTATCTATAAATTTTATTTTATGTTTATTATATTAATATTTGTTGGTTGTTCTATTAATCGTCAATTAGTTCCACTTGCTGAAAGCAAAAAAATTGGCTTTTTAAGTGATGGTAGCTTTGTATTACAAGATCCACCAAAAGGCAAAGCAAGGATTTATGTATATAGAGAAAATAATCATGTTGGTTCTTATTTGGGATATACATTAAGAGTGGAATATAAGCCTAAAACAGATTCAAAAGGTCGTCCAAAATATGACAATTATCAAGATTCATTAGGGTATATGGCTATGGGCAAAACTTTTGTTG
>JARIAP010000167.1 GCA_029257755.1 Helicobacter sp. | reverse complement strand
CTCCGCCTTCAATGGCTGCTAGTCTTGCTCCCAATATATCAACGGTTTGATTAGTAAGCCTTGAATATATATTTCCTAATTCCTGCAAACTAAATCGAGCTGCTGCTTGTTGTAGATTCTCAAAACTATATGCAGTATTTTGATATATAGGCACACTTATGGTTCTCTGTATATCATAATTATAACCTACATGTAATGCTAAAGTCTCTTGTGAGAAATTTGTATGTTCTAAATTTGCCATAAATACTCCTTTAAATAAAATTGTATAGAATGATAGCATAAAAAGTTAATAAATACAATATGTATTTATAAAAAAATGTAAAATATAATTTGTTAAATACAATATGTATTTAAAAAATACTTTATTTAGAATAAAACATAAATATTATTATGTGTTTCATTTTATTATTAATACTATTTTTTGCAGTTTAAATTATTAATTTTTTTATATAAAAAATATAATAATTAATGTATAATCTAAATTGTCTTTTTGTAAAAGTTTATATTTGTTATTTGAGGTGTGGCATAGATAATTTTTTAATAATACTTTGTGTATTAACTATGGCTGTAGTTTCTGGTATAATTTTAAATAAACTTAAAATACCAACAATTATTGGCTATATATTAACGGGGATATTAACTGCTCATTTTTTTGGATTTAATATTGAAGATTCACATAATTTAAATGATATAGCAGAGTTAGGCATAGTTTTTCTTATGTTTATGATTGGTCTTGATTTTAGTTTTAAAGTTTTATCATCAATTAAACAAGAAGTTCTTTTGTTTGGTGGGCTTCAAATTGGCTTATCAATAATGCTTTTTTTTGCTGTTTGTTTTTTCTTTGTAGGGTTTAACTTTCCAACCTCAATAGTTGTTGCTAGTGCGGTAAGTCTATCATCAACAGCAATAGTGCTAAAACACTTAAATGAAACTAATCAAACAAAAACACAATATGGTGGAGCTTCTGTTGGTATATTAATTTTTCAAGATATTGCTGTTATACCTATTTTATTAATGATAACTCTTTTAAGTGATAAAAATTCAAGTATATCAACATTATTATTAACAACTGCAATATCAGCTGCTATAGTGCTTACAATACTATTTTTACCGGGTAAATTTTTTGCAAAAACCTTTTTACGATTTTCAGCTAGTATGAAAACAGATGAAATTTTTGTTGGAACTGTATTTTTAATAGTGCTTGGTGCAGCATATGTAAGCAAAGAGTTTGGATTCTCAATGTCTCTTGGTGCGTTTTTAGCTGGTATGATTATATCAAGCACACCATATAAATATCAAGTGGCATCTGTTCTTTCGCATTTTAGAGATATATTACTTGGTGTATTTTTTATTACAGTTGGTATGCAGGTTAATATATTCTTCTTATTTGAATATTTTATTATTATAATTGTATTAGTAATAATAATGATGCTTACAAAAACTTTATTAATACATATATTTTTAGCATTTTTTAGAGGTAGAAAAATAAGCATGAAGACAGCGTTATCTCTATCTCAAATAGGTGAATTTTCATTTGCAATATTCCTACTTGCAAGCCAACGCAATATTTTGCATTTAGATTTAAGTGGTGGCGTGTTAAAAGCTATGTTTGGTGATTTTGCTAGTAATTTCTTTTCAAATATAACCGGAGAAGAAATATATCAATTTCTAACACTTATGGTAATTTTTTCTATGATTGCTACTCCATTTATATTAGATAAACTAGACAAATGCACTAACATTGTATTAAGTGTTGGTAATATGGTAATAAATAAAAAGAATAATATTGAAGATTTAATAAAAGAACATGATGAAATTTCTATACAAAATGAATTAAATCAACATATTATAGTATGCGGATATGGTATTATAGGAAAAGAAATTTCAACCTATTTTAAAGGATATGAAATTCAATATGTTGCAATAGATTCTCAATATGACAAAGTAGAACAAGGTGTAAAAAATGGCAATCATGTAATATTTGGAAATTGTAAATACAAAAATATATTTCGCAGACTTTATCTTGATAAATGTGCTAGTGTTATTATAACATTTGATGATCCGGGCACTATTAGATCTGTTTGTGATAGTATATTGGATATTGAGCCATCATGTAAAATTATAATAAAAACAAGAGATAATAAACTAGAAAATGATATGAAAAACATAGGAATTTATGGTGTTGTAAATGAAGAGAGAGAAATTGCACAAACCCTTGCAAATCTAGCAATAAAATCATTAGAAGAAACACCAAAATAAATAGTGTAGAAAATATAACTAAGATACACAAAACATATTACAATAAAATACAAATTATTTGATTTAACAATAAAGATATTTGTTTATAGTGTTTTGTTATAATAAAACATTTTATTTGTGAGGCTATACCATGAGTTTTTATAATAGAATTAGACCACTTTTATACAAATTAGAACCAGAAAAGGCACATAATATTATAATCAAAATCATGAATTTGCCAGAAAAAATACCATTATTTGAATCTATGTTTGCTAACTCATATTGCAAAGTTTATGAAAATTTAATACAAAATATTAATGGTATGTGCTTTTATAATCCTGTTGGAATTGCAAGTGGTTTTGATAAAAATGGGGATATTATAAGATCTTTAGCTACTATTGGGTTTGGTTATGTTGAAATTGGTAGTGTTACTCAAATGCCACAAGATGGGAATCCAAAACCTAGAGTATTCCGTCATGTAGAAGAAGAAAGTTTGCAAAACTCTATGGGATTTAATAGCATTGGTGCAAGAGGAATGTTAGCAAAATTAAAACAAACCTATCCTTTTTGCATTCCTATAGGAATTAATATAGGTAAGAATAAAAACATAGCACAAGGAGATTCACTAAAAAATTATGAATTAAGTCTTAACACACTTAAAGATTATGGAGATTATTTTGCCTTTAATTTATCATCTCCAAATACGCCCGGTCTTAGAGAATTACAAAATGAACAATTTATAAAAGAACTTTTAGAAATGGCAAAAAGCAATACAAATAAACCATTATTTATAAAAATATCTCCGGATATAGAAATAGATTCTATGATTAACATTTGCGAAAAAGCTATTGATTATGGAGTTAGTGGCATTATTGCCACAAATACAAGTGTAGATTATAACTTACTTAATAATCCCATAAAAAAAGATGGGCAATATTTTGGGGGTATTAGTGGAAAAGCATTAAAAAACAAATCAACAGAAATAATGAAAATATTAGGAAAACATTTTTTCAAAAAAACAACATTAATAGCAGTAGGTGGCATAAGTAATGCAAATGATGCATATGAGAGAATCAAATTTGGTGCAAGTCTTGTGCAAATTCTAAGTTCCGTTGTATATGAGGGACCAAGAATTGTAGCAAAAATTAATCAAGAACTTTCACAAAAAATAAAATCAGATGGTTTTAATAATATATCAGATGCAATTGGAGTAGCAATATGATTAAAAAATATCTAATAGGAGCTTTGTTAATGAGTAGTATAGCGTTTTGTAGTGTTTTACCAAAATACGAAAGTAAAACCCTTGATAATGGTTTGCAAATTGTTGTAATTCCGCTTAAAAATAAGAGTAATGTTATTGAAACAAATGTATTTTATAAAGTTGGTTCAAGAAATGAAGTAATGGGAAAAAGCGGTATAGCACATATGCTAGAACATATGAATTTTAAGACAACTAAAAATCTAAAAGCAGGTGAATTTGATGAAATTGTAAAAGGAATGGGGGGGCTTAATAATGCTTCAACTAGCTTTGATTATACAAGATATTTTATTAAATCAAGTGCTAAAAATTTAGATAAATCTATAGAATTATTTGCAGAACTTATGGAAAACTTATCTTTTGTAGATTCTGAATTTCAATCAGAGAGAGATGTTGTAGCACAAGAAAGATTATGGAGAACAGATAATTCACCTAGCGGTTACTTATATTTTAGATTCTTTAATACTGCATACATATATCATTCATATCATTGGACTCCAATAGGTTTTATGAATGATATACAAAATTGGAGTTTGGAAGATGTAAAAGGATTTCATGAAATATATTATCAACCACAAAATGCTATATTATTAGTTAGTGGCGATATAGATCCTAATATAGTCTTTGAAACTGCAAAAAAATATTTTGGGCATATTAAAAATAAAGGTGAAATACCTAAAGTAATTATGCAAGAACCAAAACAAGATGGACCAAGGGAAGCATATATAAAAAAAGATACAGGCGGTATAGAATGGATTATAATGGGCTTTAAAACACCAAGTTTTAATCATAAAGATCAAGTTGCATTAGAAGCACTTAGTGATATATTGGCTAGTGGTAAAAGCTCAATTTTGCCTACTATATTAAAAGATAAACTAAAACTTGCATCTTCAGTGAGTGCATATAACATGGATATGATTGATTCTAGCATGTTTATAATTACTGCTACAGGCAATGCAGGTGTTAGTGCTAAAGACTTAAAAGATGAAATTCTAAAACAAATAGATAAAATCAAAAAAACAAAAATCACACAAGCACAGCTTGATAAAATAAAAATCAATACAAAGGCTAATTTTATATACAGCTTAGAAAGTGCTAGTTCTGTTGCTGGATTATTTGGATCTTATTTTGTTAGAGGCGACATAAAACCACTTTTAGAATATGAGAAAAACATAGAATCTCTTGATTCTAACACTATTCAAAAAGTAGCAAAAAAATATTTTGATATGGAAAATTCTACTACACT
This sequence comes from Helicobacter sp., assembly GCA_029257755.1. Lineage (GTDB taxonomy): Bacteria > Campylobacterota > Campylobacteria > Campylobacterales > Helicobacteraceae > Helicobacter_A. Next base: position 2,864 of record JARIAP010000167.1, on the reverse strand, counting down.
AATCATGAAAAATTAGTGTTTGCAGTAATATTTAATCTCAATCAATAAGATTCTAATTTACTTCAAACATTAGGATTAAATATATATTGCAAATAACAACAAATTGTAGTAACTACACAAAGGTTTATATAATATAAATATATTGTAAAACCAAAATATTGTATAAAACATTATACATGAATTATAAATTCAATAATAACAAAAATGCTAATATAAAACCTAAAATATTTATTTTCACTTGACTTATTGTTTTTTAACATATTATTTGTTGTAAAAGACAATAAATAATGTCGTAAAAGGAGAATTGATGCCAAAAGAAGAAAAATCTTTAGAAGAAGTTAAATCCACACAAGAAAGTAGAGAAAATGCAATAAGGAAAAATGCGGAGTTGCTAGATTTATATGTAAGTAAGCAAAAAGTTTTTAAGGATATACAAACTCTAGCGATGAAAGAAAATATAGCTAATGAATTAACACTTCACCTACCATATGTGCCTTATGAGTTTGAAAATTCGATTATAAAATTTATGGTTGTAGGACAAGAGACTAATGGTTGGAATTTTACGCTAGATAAGATACAAGATGATTTCAAAAAATCAATAGAATCTGCTATGCAATGCACAGAAAAATTCCAATCAAAGCCTAAATATAATAATTCACCTTTTTGGGGTTTTACCTATAAATATATTTATATAAAATTTAATGAAAAACTTACTAAATCTCGCAAAAAATCTAGTGTTGTGTGGAGTAATCTCAACAAAATCGCATATAATGATAATCTAGATAATAAAAAACCAACATCACCATTGCCTAAAGAGATACAATCACAAATTGATAGTAATCTTAACACTCTGTTGTTAGAAGAGATTAAAATCATACAACCAGATATTATAATATTTCTAAGTGGTTATACTTATGATGAGCAAATTCAATTGCAATTGCAAGGTGCTACATTCAAAGAAGTAAAAGACTTTAAATTAAAAGAGTTAGCAGAAATAGAGCATAATGATTTACCAACAATTAAAATGCTAAGAACATATCATCCTAGAAAGATATATTTCTCTAAAGAATATAGAAAAAATTTTGCATATTATTTTCATTCCTTTGTAGAGACTTGCAAAAATTTATGATTTGTTAAAACAAACAAAAAATGATAAATGTGTAAATAATTAAATGTAAATAATGAGAAGCAATATAAAACTAAAATCTAACAACAAAAAGTAGTAAAAACATTTTGATATAAGCAATCAACATACATTTAGAATTATACTTTATGATTTTAATATCAACCTAAATATACAATTATATACTTATAATTTTCTAGCTTAATAAATTTATATTAAAACATTGAAATCAAAGCAAATTTTGTAATACCATATAAACAAGAATCTATATTAAAATATATAATAGTTTTACATAAAGGATTCATAGAGCAATAGCAAAATAGCAGTATTTATTGATTGTGAGAATGTAAATGCATTTTATATATCTTTTATCATTAATTCATTAAAAGCAAAGGGTAATATTATTAGCATACAAGCCATTAATGATTGAAGTAATACACAAAATGGATGGGATAAAGAAATATGCAAAAAATATGCTATTGAACCAATATGTGTTTTTAAGCATCAAAAACTAAAAAATACTTGTGATATGAGAATACAAAGGGCAGTGTTTGAATGTATGCAAACAAACATAGCAAATTGCATAGCAATTGTATCAAGTGATAGTGATTTTACAGATTTAACGATTTATATGCGTAAAAATGGAATCTATACCATAGGGTTTGGTGAAGCTAAAACGCTAGATATATTAAAAAATTCATATGATGAGTTTATAGAATTAAACAACAATAAAGCAAAAACATTAAGCGACACACACATAAAATCTACAAAGCAAAACAACAAAGATATTGCAAATAACAATACCACAAATACTAAACAAAATAATCTTGATTCTAAAAAATTAAATATACTTATAAAGGCAATACAAAATACAAAAAGCGACAATACAAACAACTATAGGTTGGTAACTATGTTTGCAAATACACTTAAAAACATGAATCCAAGTTATACGAAATCTTATTTTGGTTTAGGTGCATCATCTTCATGGAAAAAATTATTTGATAGTTATCCTAATCATTTTGAAACATACAAGGTAAATAGCACACTAAAAGTGAAACTAAAAACAAACTAGTATCAAAAGAGCCATTTACAGCTTAATTGCAACAATAAAAATATATTTATAGTATTTATAGCCTATATTTAGTAGGCAATATGTTTATATGTCTCTATCACATCATTATCAATTTGTGTTAATGTATGTATTACTTCTTGATTATTTGCACTCATACAACCTGTAAGATTAAATTCAAGGGTATTTGCATTTTTTTTCCACAGAGAATAATAGCATGTTTTATCTGTATCTTTAAATTCAAAAACATGTTTTTTAGAATCTTTTGGGATACCATATTTTAAAATCTCCTTTAAATGTTCTATCTTTTTGTATTCTGTTTTATACTTCCTTTCTTGTAGATATGTTATAAGATTCTGTAAAAATACATAATGAAATGTTTCTATATCTACATTTACATAAAGACATTTTGTTGCATAACACATAATGCTACCATCACATACTTTGTGTTGCCAGTCTTTTTGACATTTTGGATTTTCAATCTTTGTTTTAAAAAATTTATTGTAGTTACTTTGTGTTTCTATCAATGTATTATTAATATATAGTTTATTTGAGTTAGATTCTATATTATTAGCATATGCGACTTTTCCATAAATAAATAATAAAAATAACAATATATAGTGATATTTATTATATAAAACAAACATATAATCTAACCTTTTTTACTATCAA
>JARIAP010000165.1 GCA_029257755.1 Helicobacter sp. | reverse complement strand
GCTGGTAAAAGCAATATTATGATTGCTGATTATACATTTACATATCAAAAAAGCATTATTTCTAATGGTTTGAATATGTTTCCAAAATGGGCTGATAAACAACAAAATGAATTTTATTATACATTAGTTACAAATGATGCAACAATATATAAATATAATTTGTATAGTGGTAAAAATGAACATGTAATTTCTAGTCAAGGAATGGCTGTAGTGTCTGATGTATCTGAAGACGGAAAAAAGCTTTTGATGTCTTTAGCCCCTGTTGGTTTGAGCGATGTATTTTTATATGATACAAAAAGCAAAAAGCTTACTCAACTCACAAAATATTCTGGAATCGATGTAAATGGGCATTTTATGAATGATGAAAAAAGTTTTGTATTTGTATCTGATAGACTTGGGTATCCAAATGTTTTTATGCAGGATTTAAGTTCAAGTGGTAATGTATCACAAATTGTATTTCAAGGTAGAAATAATAGCACATTATCAACATTTGGTAATTATGTTGTTTATTCTAGTAGAGAAAGTGATGAAGAAACAGGGTTAAATGTTTTCAATTTATATTTAGTATCATCACAAAGTGATTATGTTAGACGACTTAGTAAAAAGGGAACAAACAGGATACCTGCATTTTCTAGTGATGGAGATTCTATTATGTATCTAAGACAGCAAGGAAATGAACAAGCAATAGGTGTAATTAGACTTTCAATTAACAAAAGTTTCCTTTTTCCATTAAAAAATTTAAAAATTCAATCTTTTGATTGGTAAAATATCATATTTTTTGATAAAATAGCACTTAATATTTTGAAATTAGGAGATGTTATGAAATATTTAAAGCTTTCCGGTGTTTTGGTGGCATTATTTTTTGCGGTTGGTTGTGGTAGTAAGAGTGTTGATACAGACGGACAAACAAGTAAGCGTGTGGTTGAGCAAGAACCACAAGAAACTATTGTAAATGATAAGAATGGAAATGGTTATCCAGAAGGTGGCTTTATGGGTGAGGGCAAAGATGGTGATGATGAATATGGAGTATATGATGAAAATAGCAGTAATAATGGAAGCAATGTAGCAAATGAAGAAGATTTAAATGATGATAATCAAATATCATCTGCTGATAATGGTGATTTATCTGTAGATTCATTAACTACTATATATTTTGATTTTGATAGATATAATATTCGTGAAGACATGAAAGATTATGTAAGGGCTAATGCAGATTATATAAAATCTCAAAATATTAAATCAATTGTTTTGCAAGGCAATACAGATGAATTTGGTGGAGATGAATATAACACAGCACTTGGATTAAAAAGAGCCTTATCTGTACGCGATGCTTTAGTGTTGCAAGGGTTACCAAAAAATATGTTTTCAACAATTTCTTATGGTATGCATAAACCGGTTTGTACAGAAAAAACTAATGAATGTTATGCAAAAAATAGAAGAACAGATTTAGTTGAAAAGTAATAGATTCTAAGGTATTTTATGAAGATTTTAAAGTTTTGTGTATGTTTGTTTGCATTTTCTTTTTATCTTAATGCTGAACCATCTGCTTTTGAATTACAAAGTGGTGCAACAAAAAAAGATATGCGCGACTTAAAAGATATTGCTGACTTTACTCGCTCTGTTATATCTGATTTTCAAAATAAAATTGCAAATCTTGAGCAATCTGTAGATGGGCTTAAGACTGTTTATGAGGGCATAAGTCTAACTTCAAGGCAAGATAGTGTTATGTTGAAAAATCAAGTTGATAAAATTCAAAATCTTCAAGATATTGTCGAATCTTACCAAATATCTCAAAAATCACAAATTGAACTTGTCAAAAATCTTAAAGCTCAAGTAGAAGCAAATACAAATAATATAGAGCAAATTAATGACAAACTAGATAAACTTTCCGAAGCGTTTTTACAAGCAAATGATGAGATATTAAAACAAATAAGTGTATTAAGCGAACAAGCTTTAACTTTGCAAAATAATATACAAGGTATTCAAAATCAACCTATTATCCAATCTATTCAAGAAAAAGATAATAAAAGCTCATTGAATAAATATAATTTTTCAACTGATGATAGTAAAAATTTAAATGAAGCCAAAAATTTATTAAGACAAAAAAGAAATGAAGATGCTAAGGCTTATTTTGAATATCTTATAGACAGAAAATTTGCAATTGCAGAATCTAGTTACTATCTAGGAGAAATATACTATGCTAGAAAAGAATATAATGAGGCTTTGCCATATTATAAGACAAGTGCAAGTTTAGATAGTAAAGCTACATATATGCCAATATTATTGTGGCATACTGCTTGGTCATTTAAGTATTTAAATGACCAAGATAATTATATAAAATTTTTAAAAACTTTAGTAGCTTTGTTTCCAAATAGTGAACAGGGCAAAAAAGCTCAAGACATTTTATCTAAATAAGGAGAATATTATGATAGAAAATAATAAAATGGTATCAATTGATTATGATGTTTTTGATGCATCTAATATGCAGTTAATAGATAGTAATAAAAATAATAAGCCACTAGAATTTATTATAGGTTATTCACAAGTTATTGAGGGTTTAGAAAAGCAAGTTATGCAAGCAAATGTTGGAGATCACTTAGAATTTGATGTAGAGCCAGAATTTGCGTATGGCATTCGTAATCCAGAACTTATGCAGGAAGTAGGTAGAGAGCAGTTTGGTGATATAGAACTTGAAAAGGGTATGACTTTGTTTGGACAAGCTGAAAATGGTATGCCTGTGCAAGTAATCGTTGCAGATTTTAATAATGAATCTGTTATGGTTGATTATAATCATCCATTGGCAGGAAAAAAACTTCATTTTAAAGTAGAAGTGCTTAATGCAAGAGAAGCGACAGATGATGAATTACTTGTTGGTTCAGGTGGCGGTGGTTGCGGTTGTTCAAGCGGTGGAGGACATGGTGGCGGTGGTTGCTGTGGAGGACATGGTGGCGGTGGTTGCGGTTGTAGCCACTAAGTGTTTATTTTATATTAATATATTAAATTAATACTGAATTATTTATACTTAACATAGGGTTTATGATTCTATGTATTAAGTAAATTTTATTTAGTATAATTAATTTTGCTCATAGTTTAAAATTATAATTTGTTATTGCAATATTAGTTTTATAGTTTATATTAATAAATTATATAATTTATAGTTTGCTATAATATTGTTAATTTAAGTTTTTAAATTTATATACAAATATATCACAAGTATAAACAAAACTATAATATTAGCTATATTTGCATAATTAACCTAATAAAATGAAATATATAATATAAGGATTGATTTTTAATTGTTAGAAATTATTTAAAATGATGTTTTTATTTATTAAAATAAGTCCCATTATATATAATATTTTAACAATAACTTTCCATTATGATTTTATTTGATTGTTTCCTAAGTTAAAGAAAATGAGAAATTCCTATTATATGTTTACCTTTAAAGTTGATTGGGAGTTTTGTAGTATGTCAAATGTATTATTGTATAAAGCAATTAATCATTATGTATATTTGTATTTTTGGTGGGTAAATTTTTTAAATATATTTTCAAACCATCATGTTTTTGAGATAAAAAAGTTTATATATTTCTTACATGTTTTTTGCTTTTTAAATATCATGAGTAGCCATAATTATGTTTTAATACACTTTGCTATGCCATATTGCTTATAACAAATAGGCATATAATTATAATATTCTTATTTGATTTTCTTTGTGTATTTATTATATATTTTATTGCATAATACATTTATAATTTTTATTAAAAGAATTGTATGTTTTATAAAGTATATTTATTTTTGTTATTTATAAAATATTTAATTTATTTTTTAATGTTATTTAAAGCATTTAGTTGGTCTTAAAAACTACTTATATAAGTTATATTATGGAGTTAAATGTTAATCTTAGCTTTAAAGTAAAATATTATAAAATATATCTTGCTAAATCTACATTTTCTACTAAATCTTTTAGTTTTTCTTCTACTAGAGATTGATCTATTATTATTTTTTGTCCTGCAAAGTCTTCTGCACAAAAGCTAATATCCTCTAAAACTCTTTCAATAGTTGTATGAAGTCTTCTAGCACCAATATCCTCTGTTTTTTCATTTGCATGAAATGAAAGTTTGCTTAGAGTTTTTAAGGCAGAATCTTCAAATTCTAATTCTACGCCTTCAACTGACAATAAAGCTTGATATTGTCTTATAATGGAATTTTTTGTTTGTGTTAATATTTGATACAACGCATCTTCATTAAGAGCTTGTAATTCTACACGCAATGGAAATCTACCTTGCAATTCTGGTATTAAATCGCTTGGCTTACTAAAATGAAATGCACCTGCGGCTATGAATAATATATGATCTGTTCTTATTTGCCCATATCTAGTTTGTACAACACTACCTTCAACTATAGGAAGTAAATCCCTTTGCACTCCCTCTTTGCTTGGATCTTGTTTGCTAGAATCTTTTGAAGCAACAGCAATTTTATCAATTTCATCAATGAATATTATACCACTTTGCTCCGCTAATTTTAGTGCATCTGTCTTAATCATATCAGAATCTAAAATTGCATTCTGTGCCTCTGGATGTAAGATCTCTTTTGCTTCTTTAATTGTTACTTCCCTTTTAATTTTATCACCTTTCATATTTAAAGCTTTTATGAGAGATTCTTGTACTTTTATTATTTCTGCTGGTAACCCATCATCAATTCTTTCTTCTTGTTTTATTGTTTCTATAGTAACCTTTGTATTATCCATAGAGCCATCTTTAACTTTTTGTTTCATTTTTTCAAAGCTAGTTTTATATTCTTGTTTTTTTTGTTCGCTTACGCTAGTAGGCAATGGTGGTAGTAATTTTTGTGTAATTTTATTTAAGATATAATCTTCTATTTTATCAGCAGATTTTTCTTTTTGTTTATTTTGTAATAAATTTATACTAGCATTTACTAAGTCCCGCACCATAGATTCTACATCTCTACCAACAAATCCTACTTCTGTATATTTACTAGCTTCTACTTTTACAAATGGTAAGCCCATTAGTTTTGCCATTCTTCTTGCTATTTCTGTTTTACCTACACCTGTTGAACCAATCATTAATATATTTTTAGGGGTTACTTCATCTTGCATATCTTTTGGTAATTTAAGTCTCCTATATCTATTTCTAAGTGCAATTGCTACTGCTTTTTTAGCATCTTTTTGTCCTATAATATATTCATCAAGATAAGATACAATTTCTCTTGGTGTTTGTGAAATAATTAAATTACTCATTGTGCAATCTCCAAAACTTTAATATTTGTATTTGTATATATACATATTTCACCTGCAATTTTTAGTGATT